>JBJELZ010000145.1:0-43662 GCA_051879415.1 Lachnospiraceae bacterium | reverse complement strand
TCCATTCGGAATCCGCTTCGCTACTTCCTCATGGACGGCTGGCGCCGTATAAAATAGTAAAAATAAACGCCCTTACAAGCCATGCCACTCATAGGCACTTCGTGCCTATTTCGTGTCGGGCTGGCGCCCTATAAGGCTAAAATAGAAAAAAGCTGGAAGTGCATAAATGCCCTTACTCGGCTTGTAGCATTGAAAACTGCCACTCATAGGCACTTCGTGCCTATTTCGTGTCCGGGCTTTCGCCCTATAAAACAGATATAAATAACGCCCTTACAAGCAAGCTTGCAGGGCGCTATTTTATATCTGTTTTTCAGTTTTCAATGCTTACGCAAAGTATCTCTTCAAGAGACCTTCAAAAGCTTTTCCATGTCTTGCCTCATCGCGGGCCATTTCGTGAACGGTGTCATGGATTGCATCAAGGTTAGCTGCCTTAGCACGCTTTGCAAGGTCAAACTTACCTGCTGTTGCACCATTCTCTGCCTCTACACGAAGCTCAAGGTTCTTCTTTGTAGAATCTGTAACAACTTCACCAAGAAGCTCTGCAAATTTAGCAGCATGCTCAGCTTCTTCCCAAGCTGCCTTTTCCCAGTAAAGACCGATTTCAGGATATCCTTCTCTGTGAGCAACTCTTGCCATTGCAAGATACATACCAACTTCTGTACACTCACCCTGGAAGTTTGCACGAAGATCGTTCATAATATCTTCGCTGACACCCTGAGCAACACCTACAACGTGCTCAGCTGCCCATGTCTTTTCTCCACCCTGTGCAACAAACTTCTCAGCGGGAGCATGGCATACAGGACATTCTGCCGGAGCTTCCGGACCTTCGTGAACATAACCGCAAACACTACATACATACTTCATAATTTCATTCTCCTTTTTTATTATTTAAATATATCATACCCGGATTATTTAATTTATTTCCGGAGATGGTTACTGATTTCATCTTCTGCCCTGATGCAGGAAGGACAAATGCCAAAATAAATTACCTCATGACCGGTGATCTGCCCGGAAGTTTCCTGTCTGGCAGCCTCAATAAGTTCTTTTGTCTGGTCAATGAAGATATCGGAAATACTGTTACACCGGTTGCACATAAAATGATAGTGCGGAGACAAATCTGCATCATAATGATCTTTGCTGTCCCTGGTCCGGATACGCCGTATGGTGCCGTTTTCTGATAAAAGCGTCAGATTGCGATACACTGTTCCTAAGCTGATCCGAGGATAAACCTTGCGTACATTGTCATAAATGACCTCAGCAGTTGGATGATCCTTTCGGTGCGACAGAAACTCCATAATGGCATCTCTCTGACGACTGTGATTCAATGCCATTGTATGGCCCCCTTTAAAATCAGTAATTATTACTGTTTTTATTCTAGCAAATTTTTCTCATTTGTCAATCCTTTCTTTGTGATTTTAATGTGAAATTAATTAAATACTAGGGTCAAAAGTCCCTTTATAATATATGACTTGGCAAAATGAACAAAATATAATGTTGCATGACATATTGCACTGTGGAGATGAGACTCTAAAAATCGTGGAAGCCTTTGCTGAACACGATTTTTGTTCTTTGAGGCTCATCGTAACGTTTAGTGCAAAGGAATGCAAACATTATATTTTGTTCATTTTGTCATATTAAGTTTTTGAAAGGGACTTTTGCACCAACATCTTAATACGTAAATTGCCCCTTTAGTTCTTTATATTCCTGCTGCATTTCAATAAAGAGTTCCTGATCCCCGGTTGCAGCATCCGGATGGTAGATTTTGCAAAGCTCACGATAGCGTTTATCAAGCTGTGACCGGGAATTACATCCGTTAAAAAAGGAAGACTGAAAGGCAGGATTCTCGGCAAGTGCCAGAATTTCATCCATATGGTCAAATAAATCATTTCTTTGAAGCTCAAGCCTGCGGACACGATAAAGCATCGCTTTGAACTCTTTGTGCGGTATTTCATTATGGTAGACATTTTCAATCTCATCAATCAGTTCATAAAGATCACACAGATATTCATTCCAGCGGTTTCTCAGCAAAGTATCGTTTTTGAGGGCAAGTATATCCTCTATTTCATCACAAAGCTGGTCAATGGTTTCCGTATGATCATTTAAAATCTCCTGCATTTCCAGTGCCTCTTCGTCAGGTTCCTCAATATTGTCCAGAAAAGAAACCTCACTGTCCTGAATGGAATCTACATATTCATCATATGCCATACTGTCCATCTGCAGTTCGATTGCCCAGTCATGCCATTCCCTGCCTAACGATAAAAGGATAATTACAACAGGAAGAATAACGGAGAGAAGCAGGATACCTTCATATAGAACAGAAGCAGTATCCTGAGACTGCATATAGGCACTTAAGGTTAAACCATAGTCGTTTACCATACGGCCGGAAGCCTCCTGCAGCACCAGAGCGGTGAAAGAAATACCTGCAACGATGGACAAGGCATGGGATAACCACAGAAGATGAATGATTAACCAGTCGATTCCGTGAAGCAGTGTATAACAAATGCAGAAGACAGAAAGAAGTGTGTGATTTCGGTTGATCGTTAAAAGGGAATAGTCCGTTTCACAGGCTTCATTCAGGGAAAGAAAAAGACGGTAGGAGATGTCATAGATTTTATTAAACAGCACAATAATCAAATGCCATATGACATTCAGAAGGGAAGAAAATACGGATAAGACCCAGATCGCAATTAAAATAATGACAGCACAGACACTGATCAATATGACGACCTCGAGAGAGGCGTCAAGTCCTGTATTGCTGCGTAAAGTATCTGCAATGGCAAGTGTGATAACACTGATGCAGATCATACGCACAATCAGGGGTAGTTTCTCCAAAGCTCGGGCAAGCAGCTCACTTAAAGTTGCAATCAGAAGAAATGGCAGTGCCAGCAATGAAAGTATATTGATTTTCAATATTTTACCTATCATAAAAAAACCATGCCTTTCTCACACTAACTCCATAATCTATGTTTATTGTCCGGAAAGTAACTCCTCATAGGGGTAATTCTCGGCAAGTTCCTGCATATGCGCTAAGTATTCGTCAATAGTTCTGCCGGGTTCGCCGGGTTTTGCCACCAGATTTTCTCCTGAAACAAAGCATTCTGTCATATAGCGGTTATATCTGGGATGATAATGGGTATAGTCTGCATAATTGTCCAGATTACAGATAATTTCCTCCCTGTCCGGGAAAAAGTAGACTTCCACATTGTCATAGGCATTTAACCGGTTGGCGATATAACGGTATTCTTCAATGGTGGCTTCCAGATGATTTTCCTTTAATACTCTGTCCCAGAACAAGATGCTGTATGGAGGGAAGAATACCACAAATTTTGTCCGGGGATTCTGTTCTATATAAGGACAGATATTGGAGGTCAGGTTGCGTTCTACTGCCTGTAGATAGACTTCCGGATCAGTTTCCTCTGCTGCCTGCTCCGGAGATACATAATTACGCAGGACATAGTCTTTGCTGTAATATTCCTCGGTCCACCAGCTTGCGTATACGTTGGACAGGTCGGTCGGATCGGGATCGGCAATAGGACGCAGAATGTAGTTGAGT
Source organism: Lachnospiraceae bacterium (assembly GCA_051879415.1). GTDB lineage: Bacteria > Bacillota > Clostridia > Lachnospirales > Lachnospiraceae > NK4A136. The sequence continues at coordinate 40,109 of JBJELZ010000145.1, read as the reverse complement.
ATGATATCCTTATTCCAGATATAATTGACATCATTAAGGAGATGATCATCATACAGATATTCGGGAATCGGATATTTGGTTTCCTCTATTCCGGCAGTATAGGTAAATACGTCTATTCCTAAAAATACCGTGTCCAGGTCATTGCCTTCTGCATGACTGTGGTTCTGGAAGATCAATTCCATGATATTGGACTGATCTTTTGGATAGGCGGCACTGTAGCACAGCTTAATGGTATTTAAATCCATCAGCTCCTGAAACCATGTGGTCTGAAAATTAAAGGTCATGGAGGAGCCCAGAATGACACTGTCATAGTCCAGGTGTTTTGCCATGCCGGGATTCTGGGATAACTGATTGTCAATCAGGTACGGAAAACCCGGTAATGGGCTGTGGTAATGGAAAAACGGGTCAACATAGATTACCAGGGCAGCAGCTCCGATCAAAGCTGCCACGGACAATGCCAGCAGGGTCAAAACGCCGCGCTTGAATTGTTTTCTTATATCTGTTTCGGTTTTCTTTTTTTTTGCCATATCATATCCTGCCGTTTTGAACTTTTGCATCCGGAAGCGGAGTGTCTTCTGAGTTGCAATTTAAAAATTAACATATAGGAAGGAGCTTACTCCGGAAAAGGAAAGTACGCTCCATACAAATAAAAGAACAAGCAACAGGGTGTTGCAGATTCCGGGCTTCATATCCTTCACATATCTGACAGCATTTTTCCCTGCAAATACAAGCAGCAGGGCTGCTGCCAGAAAGAGAACCATGATGATATCATGTGCATACTGCCATTGGTCGATTTTCAGTACCTTTATCATATACCAGAATTCATCCATATGAAAGCAGTCTGCCAGAGAAGGATTAATTTTATCAAACGAAAACCGGAAAATGGATTTTAACAGTGTTAAAGCATCTTTGACTGAAGGGGCTCTAAAGAAGATCCATGCAATATTGACATAGACAAAGGTCAGCAGAACGCCAATGGACTTACTGAATTTCTCCAAAGCAGTTTTATTCAGTTTTTCAAGCGTTATTTCCGGATTGCAAAAATCCTTCCGGGCTCTGGTAATCACATACAAAATTCCATGCATCAGTCCCCAGATAATGAATGTCAGTCCCACTCCGTGCCAGATACCGCTTAAGAAAAATACAATCAGGCAGTTTAAGTAGGTGCGGACTTTTCCTTTGCGGTTTCCCCCAAGAGGAATATAAAGATACCGGGTGAAAAAACGTGTCAGGGTAATATGCCACCGTGACCAGAAATCCATAATATCACAGGCTTTATAGGGAGAATCAAAATTCAGCGGCAGTTCGATGCCGAATAATCCGGCAATTCCCATTGCCATATCGCAGTAACCGCTAAAATCAAAGTATAACTGTAACGTATAGGAAAGCATAACGATCAGCCCGTCTCCGGAGGAAAGCGAGGAAAGGGAAGCATATCCCCAGTCAACTGCTTTTCCAAGAGTGTCTGCCAGAAGCACCTTTTTAAATAATCCAAATATAAATAGTGACAGGCATCGGTAAATCCGTTCCCAGTTCACACCATCGGGAGTCCGGAAAAGTGCTTTGGAAGTATGTTCCTTTGAAAGCTTTGGAAGGAAATCATCCGGCAGTGCAATGGGTCCCTGTGCAAGTTTTGGAAAAAAGGTCACATAAACACTGTACTCAGTAATAGGGATTTCCTTTATGGTTCCCCGATAACATTCCATCAGATAAGCAATCTGGGTAAAGGTGAAAAAGCTGATGCCCAAAGGAGCATGACCGGGTATGCCTGTATATTTAAAAAAGGCAAGTGTTCCAAGATTTAAGAATAAACCTGCACCAAGACAGATACCACGGTGTTTTCCACAGCCGCACAGCCTGCCACAGATATAATTCAGTACAATAAACGCAGCCAGTATGGGAAGTCCCGCGGGATCATTCCATCCGTAAAAGAGCAGGGAGATGCCAATCAAAAAAATATGATATAAAAAAGCCCCGTATTCCTTACCGGAACAATGATGTCCAATCCATCGGAAGCCTGCGGCGGCTGCCAATGTTAAAGGAAGAAATAAAAAAATAAATTCATAGGAATAAAATGACATAGTGCTCCTGCCTCATCAAGTTTCTGCCGTTTGTCTGTCGGCATACCCAATTATCATACCTTAAAGCAGGCAGAACGTCAAACTGCCGGTATGGTTGCCCGGAAAGGTTTTTATAAGAATAACATTGCCTCTTTTTCGTCCATTCCGTATAATGAAGAAAGATGGCAAAAGGAGGGAAAATGTATATGGTACATATTGCTGTCTTTGGTAATTCAAAGTGGAGTATTTTACTCAAAGATATTCTGGAAAAGGAATATTCTGATCTTTGCATAGAAAACGGAAAAGAGCCGATTGCCGTAGATGCCTTTGTGGTGCTTGGAACATCTGCTTCCGATGGTGAAATAACAGTGGAAGAATTCGGAAAACGTTATACGGAAGGAGAACTTTCTGCAATTGTAATTCCCAAAGAAAATTGTATGCAGCATAATCATCTTCTGTTTTCACTGCTTCGTCTCGGCATCAATGTGGGAGATATTTATGATGGAATCAGACTCAGTGAACAGACAAGAAATCAGCCGGATGCCATTGCCAATCTGATTATTCCCATGCTTTCAGATTCCTATCTTCCGTATCTGGAATTTCATGTGGCAGATCACTGTAATCTGAATTGCAAATATTGTACCCATTATTCCCCGCTGGTTACGGAACCGGTCTTTACGGATTATGATTCCTTTGCAGAGGATTTGTCCAGATTAAAGTGTTTTATCCGGGATATCGGCGTGGTACGTATCCTTGGAGGAGAACCTCTGCTGAATCCGGAACTTCCTGCCTATATCCGCCTGGTAAGACGTTTCTATCCGGCTGCCATTATTACGGTAGTAACCAATGGACTTCTGCTTCGAAAGATCGATCAGGAACTTATGGAATGTATGAAAAAGGAAATGGCATTCTTTCATATTTCCTTTTATCCACCATTAAAGGATCAGATCGGGGAAATTGAGAAATTTCTCTATGAAAATGGTATTCTTTTTACCGTTTCACCAATGATCAGTGAATTTTGCAAAACCCAGACGCTTACGCCGAGGGAGGATGGCGAATTCTTTTATCAATGTTTTCAGGCAACATGCAACTGTCTGCATCATCATAAGGTTGCTGCCTGCTATGCACCGTTTACGACAGGCTATTTTAATACTGCCTTTTCCAAAGACCTTCCGGAAGAAGAGGGCATTGATCTTTATGAGGAATCTCTTACCTTATATGATTTGAAGCTTCGGCTTCTTTTGCCCATGGAGCGGTGCCGTTATTGTGTCAATGGCGGTACTTCACCCTGGATGTCCATCGGCAGACACAGTAACCTGGAAGACTGGATTTCATGATTCGTTGACACCTTCTGCAGTATGATAGTATAATGAAGCGATTGTAAATTCATAAATGGAGGCTGTTTATGGAAAAAAATCAATCTGTTGTGGTGCTGATACCGGCATACTGTCCGGATGAAAAAATGATCACGCTGCTGGAGCAGATTTCAGAAACATTTGAACATATTCTTGTTGTCAATGACGGTTCCGGTGAGGCGTATGATGCTGTATTTGAGCAGGCGAAGAAATATGCTTTAGTGCTTGTTCATGAGAGCAATTGCGGGAAGGGCTGTGCGTTACGGACGGGTTTTTCCTATGTGCTGGAACATATAACAGATGCGCTGGGTGTTGTCACCATAGATGCGGACGGACAGCACACACCTGCGGATGTGCTCAGATGCTGTGACGTTTTTTTAAAGCAGCCGTCAAAGGTTGTACTGGGATGCAGAAATTTCAAGGAAGATACAAGAATCCCTGCACGCAGCAGGTTTGGGAATCGTCTGACCAGTCATCTGATGAAATTTTTCTGTGATATTTCCTTATCAGATACCCAGACAGGTCTTAGGGTAATCCCGTTTTCTGTTTTAAGTGAGATGCTTAAGGTAAATGGGGATCGCTATGAATATGAAATGAACAGCATTTTCCGCTTAAAGGAGTTAAATGTGGAATGGACCGAGGTTCCCATCGAGGTAATCTATATCGATGATAATGCCAGCTCACATTTTAATCCAATCAAAGATTCCTTCAAGATCTATAAGGTGTTTTTCAAGTTTTGTGTTTCCTCTCTTGGTGCATGTCTTCTTGATATGCTTCTGTTTCTGGCAGCAGGCTATTTTTTAAAGGCTTTGATCCCATTTTCCTATATCGTGGTATCAACAGTGCTTGCACGTATCTGTTCCGGAATTTTTAATTACAGTATCAACCGTATCATCTTTGCTTCCAAGGCCAATGCGGTAGAAAGCGGGCCAAAGTATTTTGCGGTGTGGCTGGTGCAGATGACATGTTCTGCACTGTTTGTCAGCATGCTTGCCCATGCCCTGCCGGTTCATGAGGGAATTATTAAAATCATTATTGATACGATGCTGTTTTTCATAAGCTACAAAATCCAGCAGAAATGGGTATTTCATACAACTGAACGCTGAGGGTAAAAGGAGTGGTGGACAGATGGGTAAAAATAAAGAAAATAAAACCAATGCCATGAGAATCCTGGATTCCATGAAAATCAGTTATAAGACTTACACTTATGAATGTGATGAGTTTGTTGATGCAATTAAGATTGCAGACCAGCTGGGACTGCCATATGAAAAACTCTATAAGACACTGGTTACACAGGGACACAGCAGGGAGTATTATGTTTTTGTCATTCCCATTGCTAAGGAACTGGATCTGAAAAAGGCGGCAAAAGAGGTTGGCGAAAAATCAGTTGCCATGATTCCGGTCAAGGAGATCAATGGAATCACAGGGTATATCCGGGGTGGATGTACTGCAATTGGCATGAAAAAGCAGTTTGTCACCAGAATTGATGCTTCTGCAAAAGCCCTGCCTGAAATGATCGTCAGCGGAGGACGTCTCGGAATGCAGATTGAATTGGCACCTGCAGACCTGCTGAAGGCATGCCATGGTAAATTTGCAGATCTTTTAAATATAAATTAAAAATAAACAAATCATAAAAATCTATTAGTTAATTCTTTCCTGTTTATAAAAAAAGTGATATAATCAAGATGTCTGCAGTATGATTTTGATGCGGCAGAGATCTGTTTTTGAGTGGGGATAAGTGTATGGGAAAGATACTGATTATTGAAGATGAAGAAATGCTGGCAATGCTGGAAAAGGATTATCTGGAAATGAGTAATTTTCAGGTAACGGTGGAAACTTCCGGTGATACCGGTCTGGAAAAGGCGTTAAACGGCAGTTATGATCTTGTGATTCTGGATATTGGTCTGCCTGTCATTGACGGGTTTGAAATCTGTAAAAAAATTCGTGAACAAAAAAATATTCCAATTATGATTGTTTCGGCGAAAAAGGACGAGATTGATATTGTGCGCGGTCTTGGACTGGGGGCAGATGACTATGTGGTCAAGCCATTCAGTCCCAATGAGCTGGTGGCGAGAGCTAAGGCACATATTGCATTTTATGAGCGTCTTGCAGGAAAACGTGATGAGAACAATATCATTGAAATCCGCAAGCTGCGTATCGATAAGACAGCACGCAGAGTATATCTTGATAATAAAGAAAAGAATTTTACTACAAAAGAATTTGATCTTCTGACATTTCTGGCAGAACACCCCAATCATGTCTACAGTAAGGAAGAGCTGTTCCGCAGAATCTGGGATATGGATTCGGTGGGTGATATCGCAACGGTTACGGTACATATCAAAAAAATCCGCGAAAAGCTGGAAAAGGACTCCTCCAAACCGCAGTACATAGAAACAATCTGGGGCGTAGGATACCGCTTTAAGGCATAGTACAATCACAAATTGTTTTGGTGATTGTTTGTTTACTAAGGAGGGAACAAAATGTTTTGTTCAAAATGTGGATTGGAATTAGAAAGCGATGTGGCATTTTGTTCAAGATGTGGGACGAAGATATGCGAGACAGACTTTTCTAAAATCAATGCAAAATTGCAGAAGGCAAAAAAAGTAGTAAATTGTACTTGTGCAGAATGTAAGTATTCCGGAAATATGGTATTTTTAAAATATAAATGGAACTTATTTCAAAGATATGGACTATTGGTTATTTTTCTAGTTATTCTTGATAGAATATTACCTAATACTTTTCCATATTGGTTCTATGTTTTCTTTGGTCTTTTACTTATAGAAATATGGGTATTCGTTAGTTCGCTTCCCAAATATATGGAATGTCCAAATTGTGGGAAAATAATTTATCAAGCGTCGGTGGAAAAAGTGATTGATAATCCTGTTTATGTAAAGCCCCCAAATAATTAGGAGAGAGATATCGATGGATTGTAGAATTGAAATCCTATATGAGGATGCGGACATAATCGTCTGCCATAAGCATGCCGGAATTGCTGTGCAGACAGCAGGGATTGGCAGCAGGGATATGGTCAGTGAATTGAAGAATTATCTGAAACCGGCAGCAGGAACGAAGGAGCCGTACCTTGGCATTGTGCATCGTCTGGACCAGCCGGTAGAGGGAGTTATGGTATTTGCCAAGACACCAAAGGCAGCCGCTTCTCTGAGCAGACAGGTGGAAAAGGGAGAAGGTTCGGGAATGTGTAAGATTTATCAGGCAGAAGTCGTAGGACATATGGAAGCACCCTCCGGGGAACTTAAGGATTATCTGATTAAGGATGGAAAATCCAACACCTCAAGAGTGGCCGGGCAGGCAGAGGTTTCTTCCGGACAGGCCAAACCGGCAGTGCTTCGCTATGAAGTGAAGGAACGCTTTGAAGAAACAGAGCTCCTTGAAATACAGCTTCTTACCGGACGTCATCATCAGATCAGGGTGCAATTGTCTCATGCCGGATGTCCGCTGGCAGGAGACACAAAATATGCTTCGGAAGCTTCTGCGGCGTATAACCGGAAGCATAATATCCGTACGGTTGCATTAAAGGCGGTACGACTGGAATTTTTGCATCCGGTAACCGGAACAAGGATGGTATTTTCCATATAAAAATGTCCATACTAAGAGTATGGGCGTATTCAAAAAATATCTGATTTATATTATTATCGCAGTAGGAATCTGGTTTTCCTTTCGTTATCTTCTGCCACTTGTATTGCCTTTGGTATTGGCTACATTGGTGGTTGTTCCGTCTGCTTCCGTAATTCATACCATCAGCAGCCGTCTGCACATTGGCAGGGGGATTCTGACAGGTGCACTTCTGATTTTCATCGTATTTATCCTTTTATTATTGTTATGGATGCTGTTAGTATGGGCAGCAGGAAGCATTTCTGCAATTTTCCAAAATGGCACCACCATCTGGACACAGTTTTGTGATCTTGTGTGCGAAGGCTGCGGAATGCTTGAAAAGCAGACCGGCATGGAACAGGGCACCATCACTGCGGTGGTGCAGGAACGGGGGACAGTTATGCTCTCTGATCTGCAAAACATGCTGTTACCCAAGGTGATGACCGGCTCCGTGAAATCTGTCCGGAGTATGATTAATGTAATCGTTACCCTGTTAATAGCGTCCCTTGCGGCAGTTTTGCTGGCGAAGGATTATACTGCCATCAGGGAAAAGATTCTGCAGTCGGAGGATATCTCTGTCGTTGCAGAGATCTTTCGTAAGCTGGGGAGGATGCTGGCAGGCTATGTCAAAGCCCAGGGAATCATTTTTAGTGTGATCGCCGGAATCTGTCTTTCCGGCTACTGGCTGGTTCATTTAAGACATCCCTTCCAGACAGCACTGGTGACAGCATTTCTGGATGTGCTTCCTTTTATCGGAACAGGAATTGTTCTGGTTCCCATGGCGGTCTGGTATCTGTTGAATAAAAGCTACTGGAAGATGCTTGTCTGTGCCGGGATTTATCTGTTATGTATTGTTACCAGAGAGCTTCTGGAGCCGCGTCTGATTGGAAAAAATACAGGAATTTTCCCTGTGGTAATTCTGATTTCCATTTATACAGGAATCAAGCTCTATGGAATCGGCGGGGTGATCCTGGGACCGATTTCAATTCTTCTATATCTTGAAATCATTAAAGCACTTCATAAATTCTTCTGAATCTGCTGACAGATACCGGGGGCAAAAGCCTGTTTAAAATTTATGATTTAGCAGAATGCACAAAATAAGTCGGTTTCATTCCTATGCGCTAAACGTTCCGATGAGCCTCAAAAAACATAAATCGTGTTCAGCAAAGGCTTCCACGATTTATAGAGTCTCATCTCCACAGCGCAAAATGTCATGAAACCGACTTATTTTGTGCATTCTGCCATATAAAGTTTTTTGAACAGGCTTTTGCCCCCGGTATCTTGACAAAAGCCCCCGAAACTCCTAAACTTTTAAGTTGATGAATCAATGAAGTTTAAAAGTCATGAGAGGATGGAGAAAATTGTAATGGCAGAGAATAAGAAACTGGTGGAAGCGATTACTTCCATGGAAGAAGATTTTGCACAGTGGTATACCGATGTAGTAAAGAAAGCGGAATTGATTGATTATACCAGTGTAAAAGGATGTATGGCGATTAAGCCTGCCGGATATGCAATCTGGGAACTGATCCAGAGTCAGCTGGATGCAATGTTTAAGGAAACAGGGGTACAGAATGTGTATCTTCCCATGTTTATTCCGGAAAGCCTGCTTCAGAAGGAGAAGGATCATGTAGAAGGATTTGCACCGGAGGTTGCCTGGGTTACCTATGGTGGAGGCCAGCAGCTGCAGGAGAGGCTTTGTGTAAGACCTACTTCCGAAACCTTATTCTGTGATTATTATAAAGGGGTGGTTCACTCTTATCGTGATCTTCCCCAGGTATGTAACCAGTGGTGTTCGGTAGTGCGTTGGGAAAAGGAGACAAGACCGTTCCTTCGCAGCCGTGAATTTTTATGGCAGGAAGGTCATACAGCACATGCTACGGCAGAAGAGGCAGAGGAAAGAACGGTACAGATGTTAAATGTATATGCGGATTTTCTTGAAAATGTCCTGGCGATTCCGGTTATAAAGGGGCAGAAGACAGACAAGGAAAAATTTGCAGGAGCGGTTGCTACCTATACCATAGAGTCTTTGATGCATGACGGCAAGGCACTTCAGGCCGGTACTTCCCACAACTTTGGGGATGGATTTGCAAAGGCATTTGGTATTCAGTATACGGATAAGGATAATACATTAAAATATGTACATCAGACATCCTGGGGTATGACAACCCGTCTGATCGGTGCGGTTATCATGGTACATGGAGACAATTCAGGATTGAAGCTTCCTCCTAAGGTTGCTCCTGTTCAGGTCATGGTGATTCCGATTCAGCAGAAGAAAGAGGGAGTATTAGAGAAGGCTTATGAAATTGAGAAGAGCCTGAAGGATGCCGGAGTGCGGGTAAAGACAAACGATGTTGATAAGACACCGGGCTGGAAATTCTCAGAGCAGGAAATGCGAGGTATTCCTATGCGAATTGAAATCGGTCCGAAGGATATTGACGCCGGAAAATGCGTCATCTGCAGACGTGATACCGGAGAAAAGCTGGAGGTATCTCTGGAAGAAATTACAACCAAGGTCCCTGAATTACTGGTACAGATTCAGAACGATATGTATGAGGCAGCTAAGGCACATAGAGATACCCATACTTATACTGCCACAACCATGGAAGAATTTGAACGCTGCTTTACGGAAAAGAGCGGTTTCGTGAAAGCTATGTGGTGTGGAGAACAGGATTGTGAAGATATAATTAAAGAAAAGCTTGCAGTTACCAGCCGCTGTATGCCATTTGAACAGGAAAAAATTTCCGATGTCTGCGTATGCTGCGGAAAGCCTGCTAAGAAGATGGTTTACTGGGGAAAAGCCTATTAAATAGTAAAATGACGTTGGAGGTCAGATCATGAATATATTAGTTATTAATTGCGGAAGTTCGTCATTAAAATATCAGCTGATTGATTCAGAATCAGAAGGTGTGCTGGCTAAGGGTCTGGTAGAGAGAATCGGAATTGCCGGTAGCTGTATTACCCATACACCTTCCGGGAAAGATAAAGTAGTGAAAGAAACGGATATCCCGGATCATAATGTGGCTGTTAAGTTGGTGATTGAAGCATTGACGGATAAGGAGCATGGTGTCGTTAGTTCCTTAAGTGAAATCGGTGCAGTAGGACATCGCGTGGTACATGGCGGAGAGAAATTTACCAAGGCTGTTTTGATTGATGATGAGGTCATGAAGGATATTGAAGAACTCAGTTCTCTGGCACCGCTTCATAACCCTGCCAATTTAATCGGTATTAATTCCTGCAGGGCAAATATGCCGGAAACACCGATGGTTGCAGTATTTGATACGGCATTCCATCAGACGATGCCGAAAAAAGCATACATGTATGGACTACCTTATGAATATTATGAAAAATATAAAGTCCGACGTTATGGATTCCACGGCACCAGCCATGATTTTGTATCAAATCATGCAGCAGAACTGATCGGTAAGGACAGAAAGGATCTTAAGATTATTGTCTGCCATCTGGGAAATGGTGCAAGTATTTCCGCGGTAAAGAATGGTAAGTGTGTTGATACCAGCATGGGACTTACGCCGTTGGAAGGACTTATCATGGGAACCCGTTCCGGTGATATGGATCCGGCGATCATAGAGTTCTTAAGCAAAAAGGAAGGTTTAAGCATCGAGGAAATTAACAATATTCTGAATAAGAAATCCGGTATGTACGGACTGTCCAATTATCTGTCCAGCGATTTCAGGGATTTACAGGTTGCAGCAGATGAGGGAAATGAATTTGCAAAGACGGCACTGGAAACCTATTGCTACCGTGTTGCAAAATATATCGGTGCCTATACTGTTGCAATGCAGGGAGTTGATATTATTGCATTTACGGCTGGTTGTGGGGAGAACAATTATGCAGTGCGTGCAGGGGTATGTTCCTATCTTGGTTATCTTGGTGTAACGGTGAATGATGAAAAGCTGAAAATCCGCGGAGAGGATTTGATCGTTTCAGAACCGGAAAGTAAGGTAACCGTCATGATTGTACCGACCAATGAGGAGCTTTCCATTGCAAGACAGACGATGCAGGTAATTCAGTAGAGACGATAAAGTAAGAAAAATGGGAGAGGGGGAAACAAATGGATACGAATGATATGATGAATGGTATGGAGGAACAGATTCCGGAGCAGGTGGCTACACGGGAAGAGACGGATAAGAAGTGTCCCTGTTGTGGTGGTATTATGGACTTTGATCCTTCCTCCGGGATGCTTCACTGTCCGTATTGTGAACATCAGGAACAGATCAAGGTCGAGAATCCCAAGTTTGAGGCAGTAGAGCTTGATTTTTACGCGGCAGAGGAAGAAGCCTCCTGTGACTGGGGAGTTGCGACAAAGAGTGTCATTTGTAAGGCATGTGGTGCGGAGACAATTTATGATGTCAATGAAATGTCCAATACCTGTCCTTATTGCGGTTCCAATCAGGTCATGGATGATCCTAACAGTAAAAAGGTTATGGCACCGGGAGGGGTTCTTGCCTTTAAGATCAGTGCAGAAGATGCCTCATCACGGTTTAAACAATGGATTAAAAGAAAGTTCTTCTGTCCGAAGCTGGCAAAGGAAAGTGCGAAGCCGGATGCCTTTACAGGAATTTATGTTCCATATTGGACATTTGATTCCCATACAGAGAGTGATTACCATGGAGAATATGGTACGGAGCATCATCACCGTGACAAAGACGGAAATATGAGAACAGAGATTCATTGGCATAGTACCAGTGGTCATTATACCAGATTCATTGATGATATGCTGGTATGTGCATCTGCCAAGCAGAGCGGAGCAATTATTGACGGACTGGAGCCGTATGATACAAAGCAGGCAGTGGAATATAAGCCGGAATATATGGCAGGTTTTAAGGCAGAACGTTATACGATCAAGATGAAAGCAGCGTGGGAGACAGCCAAGCAGAAGATTGCTTCACTCCTAACAGGAGAGGTACGCGAGAAGATACGTTCCCGTTATAATACTTCCCATGTACGGAATGTCAGACTGTCAACCTCCTATTCCAATATTACATATAAATATCTGCTTTTGCCGGTATGGATTTCAGCATTTAAATATAAGGATAAGGTATATCAGTTTATGGTAAATGGACAGACCGGTAAGGTCAGCGGCAAGACACCGATTTCCTGGGTAAAGGTTGCATTGACGGTACTTGCAGTGATTGCTGTACTGGTTCTGATTTACTATTTCTCGTAAGGCATAGAACAATGGGAAACGAAATATGTTAAAGCATAAGAAAAGAAAAACAAACAAAACTAATACAAAAAATACAGGGAAAAAGGCCGCAGAAATTTTTTGGCGGCTTTTTCTCGTAGTGACAGGCGGTCTCGGTGTGATCTGGTTCATGGTTCCGGTCCTTGTTGGAAGACTGGTTCACATTGGAAGCATAACGGGGATTCTGGTCTGCGGTATCGTTGCAGGATATGGAATTTTTCTGGAACGTGTGAATGGAATTCTGTCCAATATCTGGAAGAAAAAGGGTGGAAGGATTGTACTTTGTATTCTGGCAGGACTTGTGTCTGTTCTTCTGGTGCTGGTTGTCGTTCTTACAGTCAATATGATTCTTGCAGCAAACCGTCAGCCGGGTGAAAATGCGACTGTTGTTGTGCTGGGCTGCAGAGTCTATGGGGAAAAAGCCAGTCTGTCTTTGGAGGAACGGCTTGCTGCGGCAGAGGAATATCTCGTGGCACATCCTCAGGCAGTCTGTATCCTGTCCGGAGGACAGGGAAAAGGGGAGGATATCAGTGAAGCGGAATGCATGTACCGGTATCTTTCGGAGCGCGGGATTGCACAGGAACGTTTGTACCGTGAGGAAGCATCTACTTCTACCAGGGAAAATCTTGCTTTTAGCATGAATATCATTGAAGAAGAAGGGCTGAACAGAGAGCTTGCCATTGTGACCAGTGAATATCATGAATACCGTGCCAACCTGATTGCTGGGGAAATGGGAATATCATCGGCATCTGTTCCTGCCTCCACAGCACCGTGGCTGTTTCCGGCATATTATGTGCGGGAACTGTATGGTATTCTTTATGAGTGGGTTTTTTAATAAAAAATCGAACGATTTTATTGATAAAATCGTTCGATTTGAGTATAATAGAATAGAAAAGAGCGATTTTCTTTTTAAGACGATAATTACTTGTTCTTCAGGAAAGGGGATGATGATATGTCTATTACAGCAACCGAATTAAAAATGAATCTTGGCAAATATCTTATGCTTGCAGAAACAGAGGATATTTATATTACTCGTAACGGAAAAGTTGTTGCCAAATTGTCTAACCCGTATCAGGACAGAGTAGATGTTGCCAAGTCATTATTTGGTGTTCTCTCAAATGATATGACTCTGGAGGAAGCACGGGAAGAAAGGTTGAATACAATATGAGAGTTTTAGTAGATACCTGTGTTATCATCGATGCATTACAGTCCCGTGTCCCGTTTGCAGAAGCTGCACAAAAGCTTTTTATATATTCTGCAAATAAGCAATTTGAGGGTTATATTACTGCAAAGTCAGTTACAGATATATATTATCTGACATATCGATTAACACATAGCGATGCAGAAACGCGAAAGATTTTGAGCAAACTTTTTACGTTGTTTCATTTGTTGGATACTACTTCTTTAGATTGTCGAAAGGCAATATCTTCTGAAATTGGCGATTATGAAGATGCTATTATGGTGGAAACATCAATTCGTTCTGAAATGGATTGTATCGTAACCAGAAATGTAAAAGACTATGCAAAATCTTCCATTAAGGTATGTGAGCCTTCTGCATTATTAAAGTTATTAGAGGAAGAAAACGAAACGGAATAAAAACAAGAAAAAGAGCATCCGAAAGGATGCTCTTTGAAATTCACATTAATGATATGACTTAGGAATTCAGCTTGGCAAGTGACTGCAGGGCATCATAGGAAAGAATCATGGAAAAATGTTCTTCCATATAGGCTTCTTTTGCTGCAGTTGCCTGTTCCGGTGTGCCGTATTCCATCATGATATTGCAGATTTTTACAAAATCTTTGGTATTATAATATTCTCTCAACAAAAGGAGATAGTATCTTCCGTTATTTGGATTTTTATATAACACACTGTCTCCTTCCGGATATCCTTTTAAAACAGTAGAAACTTTGATGACTGTGTCCAGATCACCGAAAGAAAACAGGCGGTTAGGATAGCCGGCCGGCTCTGCGGAAACCGTCTTGGATGCGGGAGATACCGGCTGGGCAGCTTTCTTACGGTTGCTTAATTTTTTGAACAAGTCAAATGTTTCCTCCGGAGTCTCCGGGAGATTGTCAATAATGTCGGAAATGGTATCGGCAAAAGACGGAACCTCTTCATAATCGGACATATTATCATCAATGACAGAAGGTGCGAATTTGGAGAAACGGGTATCCAGTTCCTCAGGATCTTCCACCTTGGTGATAATAAAGACAATGCAACCGGTATTCATGGGAATTGCCTCGATCATCAGGGGAATATCTTCTGCTTCAAAACCATATTCAAAATTAGCCTGCTGCATCATATCTTTAAAAAGCATCTTTGCTTTTTCACTGCCATAGGCAATTTCGCTGATCTTAAGCTGACGTTCATCTAAGTCTTCCCGGGTCAGTGTGCAGCGGATTTGGTTATCATTTACTTTTTCTATCTTCATAATGTAACCATGCCTTTCTTAAAATAATCTATCTGTTCTATTCCTTAAAATATCATTTTTCGATTTTTATTGCACCTTTAGTATAAAGTTACCTTTCTCATTCGTCAATAGCTCTTACTTGCTTATTCACAAAACTTTCATCAAATGTAAAATATCGCTTGCAATTTGAATATAGATTCTTTATAATGTGTATTCATAAGGTGTGCATACGGATAATCTGTACCGGATTGGAGGCTTTGCACTACATCTTATTTGTATCTATATGAAATCTTTCGGAGAATGTTCCGAATCTTCTTATCGTGAAGTCATGAATTGAACACGGTAAGGTCGTACAAGCTTTTAATGCTTGGTCGGGTTTATATCCCCATTTTATTTAGAGCGATTTAATACACTATTTATGTTTTATTTTGGTACCATCCCGCACATCTTATGACCGCAGGTAAATTTATTATTGGCATTAATACTCCGCTTTATTAAGGTAAGTTTATGGATATTTCACAGAAAATACCTTCAATGGTCAGTAAAATCTTACTTTAAATCATATACAATTTTGGCAATCCTATTCATATTTCATTTTTACAAGGAGGGGACCTTTTCAGACAAAAAAGAGAAAATCATTTTAAATTGTCAAATTTGTTAATGACGGAAATACTGCGGTCTGATATAATAGGAACGATTGCTGTATCAGCAGATAGGAAAATAGATAGAAACAAAAGAAAGGCAAGTGAATAAATGAAACGATTGAAAAATAAAATTATTTCTGTTTTGGTAGCAGTCGTTCTTATTATTATCATTGCTGCCATTGCGTTTGGCGGCAGAATCAAAGAAAGTATTGAGAATGGAGAGGAATTTGGTGTCAGATGGTTTCTGGCTCTTCTTTATCCTGATAAATATGCATACTCCATGGAAATGGCAGATATGAATGAATACTTTCAATTGTTTGGTCCGGAGGATATTGCAATTATTCTTCAGAACGAAAGAATTGAGGACAGGGGAAAACTGATTGATCAGACGGTCTATTTCTCTTATGATACGGTAAGTAAACTGTTTACCGATCGTTTTTATATCAGTGCAGACCAGACAGAACTGGTTTATACAACATCAAAAGAAATTCATACTGTAAGAATCGAAGAGGAAAATAATGGTTATTATATAGATGACGTTTTTGTGCCGTTGGAATATCGGGCAGCAGTGCTTGATACAGACGGAACGATATATATTGCTGCGGATTATGTGAAAAATTATTCCAATTTTTCTTATGAATTTTTCCCGGATCCAAATAGGATGGTTGTCAGAACACAATGGTCCTCGCACAGAGAGGCGGCAGTGTTAAAGGATACCCATGTTCGGTTTCAGGGAGGTATCAAGAGTGCTGTACTTTGCCCTGTTTATACCGGAGATATGGTAACTGTTCTGGAAATTATGGAAACATGGACGAAAGTGCAGACAAAAGACGGATTTATCGGATACATTGAGAATGATAAACTGGATGAATATACAGAGATTGTAGAGATGCCTGTGACAGGAGCATATAATCCTGCTGAAGATTTTTCCATGGTAAGCGGTGCGGAAGGGAAGCTTACCGTGGTTTTCCATCAGATGGGTACGGCTGATGACGGTACAGGATTTAACAGTCTGTATGCTTCTACAAGCGGAATTGATGTTGTATCGCCTACCTGGTTTTACCTGAATGATTCGGAAGGTAACTTTATGAGCCTGGCCAACAGTGCCTATGTGGAAAATGCTCATGCGAAGGGATTGCAGGTCTGGGCACTGATTGAAGATATGACGTATGTGGATCAGATTAACGGATTTGAACTGTTTTCTAATAAGAGTAGCCGTCAGACTTTGATTGATCATCTGGTACAGGAAGCTTTGAATTATGGAATAGACGGAATCAATATTGACTTTGAGATGATTACTTCTGAGGCAGCACCGCATTATGTCCAGTTTTTGAGAGAGCTTTCCATTGAAATGCATAAAAATGGACTGATTCTGTCTGTTGACAATTATGTTCCCAATGAGGGGAATCGTTATTATAATCTTAAGGAACAGGGTTATGTTGCAGATTATGTGATACTGATGGGATATGATGAACACTGGGCAGGAAGTACGCAGGCCGGTAGTGTTGCTTCCATTGATTTTGTGGAAAAGGGACTGGCAGATGCCATAGAGCTGGGGGTGCCGGAGAATAAGCTGATCAATGCGCTTCCTTTCTATACCAGAATCTGGAGAACAGAGGGTGTTCAGGTCAATAGTGAAGCTGTTTCCATGAGTGTGGCAAAGGACTGGCTGACCAGTCATGGACTTACAGCTGAATGGGATGATGAAACCTGCCAGTATTATGCAAGCTATCAGGATGGCACGGCATTTTATGAGGTGTGGCTGGAGGATACCGATTCCCTGAATGTGAAACTGAATGCCATGTCCGGTTATAATCTTGCAGGTGTTGCGGCATGGAAGCTTGGCCTGGAAAGTACGGATGTCTGGCCGTTAATTAATTCATATATGGAATAGGTGAGGAATGAAGACTAATGAAAAAAATACTTAATTTCTTAATGATGTTAAGTGTGATGTTTTTCTGCACAGGTATGGAACTTTGTGCTGCAGGTGAAACATTACCATTACAGACTGATGTGGTATCGATTAATGCGCTTGCGGAACAGACGGAAGTGCATCATTACACGATTTATGTTAATAAAGCATGGAATTGCGTTACTGTGATGGATACGGATGCCTCCGGCAATGAGATTCCGGTGCGTGCATTTGCCTGTTCCTGTGGTCGCCCCGGACATGCAAGTCCCTCAGGAACATTCCGGACATCCGATTACTATGTATGGAGGGAAATGATAGACGGAAGCCATGCAAGATATGCAGTAAGGTTTGCACGGCATGTGCTGTTTCATTCAGTGCCTTATTACACCAGAAATGTAAGTGATCTGGAGTATGATGAGTATAATAAGCTGGGAGAACCTGCTTCCCTTGGCTGTATCAGACTGTCTGTGGAAGATGCAAAATGGATTTATGAAAATACCACACCGGGTACAACGGTTATCATTTATTATGATGAAACTTCACCCGGACCGTTGGGAAAACCGGAGCCGATACGGATTGATACTTCCAGCCCTTATCGTGGCTGGGATCCGACAGATACAGATCCCAACAATCCATGGCTTGCAGTTTACGGAATTACTCCGGAATATCTTGCATTTGATGAACTTGCCTATGCAGCGGCTTATCCGGATCTGATGGCTGCATTTGGTACTAATAAGCAGATGCTGTGGAATCATTATCTGACCTATGGAATGACAGAAGGCAGAATAGCAGTTTTTCATTGATATCTGTGAATATTGGGTTTTGTAAAATCATAAGATGAATTAAGTCTACATTAGGATTGATTGGTCTTATGATGCAGGAACAAAATCAATGGATGAAAATTACGATGGGAATACTGCTGATTGCCGGAATGCTACTGCTGGCAAAGCTTGCGGCAATGATGACAGATGCCCATCGGGTAACGATGCTTTCGGAAGAAGGTGTCAGTGGACAGACGGACGGAACAAATACCGGTCAGGATATGACCGGTGCAAATGACATAAGTTCAAATAGTAGCAGTCGTGAACGTGAACCCGGTCAGCTTTGCATTGTAATAGATCCCGGTCATGGTGGGGCAGATCCCGGTAAGGTTGGTGTGAATGGTGTACTTGAAAAGGATATTAATCTTCAGATGGCTTTTCTGCTGAAAGAAAGACTGGAGGAAGAGGGATTCTATGTTGTAATGACAAGAGAGTCCGATCAAAGCCTGTGCTCTGAAAACAGTGGCAGCAGCAAGGTTGAAGATCTGCAGAACCGTATCCGTCGGATGGCACAGGAAGAACCGGTACTAGCTGTCAGCATTCATCAGAATAGTTATACTCAGGAGTCGGTCTGTGGTGCACAGACCTTTTATTATGAGACAAGTGAAGAAGGCAGAAGGCTGGCAGAATGTATACAGGAACAGTTGATTATCGCAGCAGATGATGGGAATCATCGTCAGATAAAAGGAAATACAAGTTATTTTTTGCTGAAAAAAACACCGGTCACTACAGTAATTGTAGAATGTGGTTTTCTTTCCAACTGGCGGGAGGCAGAACTTCTGACACAGGAGGATTACCAGAGACTGATGGTGAATGCCATCGCAGACGGAATTTTGGAATATCTGGAAGAATAGCCCGGCTTGATAAAGAGATTGTTTCATGTTATGATAGCCGCAGAGGAAAACAGAGTTGAATACACGAATAGAAAAAATAGAAAATAATAGCAGGAAAATGGAGATTTTGCAGGATGCAGGGGATATCATCCAAAGAGGAGGTCTGGTTGCATTTCCTACGGAGACTGTGTATGGTCTGGGAGGAGATGCACTCAATCCGGAATCCTCAAAAAAAATCTATGCTGCAAAGGGACGCCCATCTGACAATCCTTTGATTGTCCATATTGCAGAATGGGAAAGTATCTATAAGATCTGTAAGGATATTCCGGACACGGCAGAAAAACTTGCAAAGGTATTCTGGCCGGGGCCTTTAACCATGATATTGAAAAAGACAGAACTGGTTCCCCATGAAACAACGGGAGGGCTGGATACGGTAGCCGTGCGTATGCCGGATCACCCGGTGGCACTGCCGTTTATCAGGGCAGCCGGGGGATATATTGCGGCACCAAGTGCCAATACATCCGGCAGACCCAGTCCCACCAGTGCAGAACATGTCATTGAGGATATGGACGGCAGGATTGAAATGATTCTGGATGGCGGAGATGTCGGGATTGGCGTGGAGTCCACCATTGTGGATCTGACAGAGGAGACACCTGTGATTCTGCGTCCCGGATATGTGACGGCTGAGATGTTGGACAGGGTGTTAGGGCATGTGGAGACAGATATCACATTGATGC
The DNA here is from genome assembly GCA_051879415.1 of Lachnospiraceae bacterium. Taxonomy (GTDB): domain Bacteria; phylum Bacillota; class Clostridia; order Lachnospirales; family Lachnospiraceae; genus NK4A136. The sequence continues at coordinate 20,522 of JBJELZ010000145.1, read as the reverse complement.
ATGGTGATACAAAGCAGAAGCCGAAAGCACCGGGGATGAAATACAGACATTATGCACCAAAGGGAACTCTGACATTGATTGAAGGGAATCCGGAGATTGTGGTTCGTACCATCAATGAGCATATTCAGGAATGCAAAAAAGGTGGACGAAAGGTTGGCGTGATGTGTACCGACGAGATCATCGGGCAGATTCAGACGGACTGCAAGAAGAGTCTGGGCAGCAGAAATGATGAGCATGAAATTGCAAGAAGACTTTACCGGGTTTTGCGGGAATTTGATGAAGAAGAGGCAGAAGTGATTTATTCCGAAAGCTTTCCTGCAGATGGTTTTGGACAGGCTGTTATGAACCGGCTTTTAAAAGCGGCAGGTTATCATGTAGACAAAGTATAAAAGAGAGGATAAAAGACAATGAAAATTTCAATGGGTTGTGATCATGGCGGATATGATCTTAAGGAGAAGGTGAAAGCACACCTGATTAAGCAGGGATATGAGGTGACAGATTGCGGCTGTTATTCCAAGGAGTCCTGTGATTATCCGGAATTTGCAAGAGCGGCGGCTAATGCAGTTGCTGAAGGAAAGGCAGACAGAGGAATTGTCATCTGCACAACAGGTATCGGAGTCAGTATTACTGCCAATAAGGTAAAAGGAATCCGCTGTGCATTGTGCCATAATGAGCATACTGCAACGATGACGCGTCTTCATAATAATTCCAATATGCTTGCAATGGGAGCAGGAGAATTGAACGAGGAAGAAGCACTGAAAATTACGGATATTTTCCTGACCACGGAATTCTCCGGAGAAGAAAGACATGAACGTCGTGTGAACCAGATTGAAGCATAACCGGATGATGGCTGCATATCAACAGAAGGAGAAAAATCATGGCATCAAAAAGAAAAGATTATATCAGCTGGGATGAATATTTCATGGGTGTTTCCATGCTTTCGGGAATGCGTTCCAAGGATCCCAATACACAGGTGGGTGCATGTATTGTCAGTGAGAAAAATAAGATTCTCTCCATGGGGTATAACGGACTTCCTAATGGATGTAACGATGATGATTTTCCATGGGACAGAGAAGGAAATATGCTGGATACAAAATATCCGTTTGTTACCCACAGTGAATTGAATGCCATTTTAAATTACAGGGGCGGCTCTCTGGAGGGCGCAAAGCTGTATGTTTCCCTGTTTCCCTGCAATGAATGTGCCAAAGCAATTATTCAGGCAGGAATCACTACTGTAATCTATCTGGATGATAAATATAACGGAACAGATTCCAATACGGCATCCAAAAGACTTTTTGATGCGGCAGGAGTAAAGTATTATCAGTATCAGTCTTCCGGAAGGAAGATTCAACTTGATCTATAAGGAGAATTCGAAGTAAAGAGCATGAAAATGTCCAAAGGCAGAAAACAAAAAAAATATTCCGGGCGAATCAATATTGCGTTTCTGTGTCTTGCGGTGGTTCTGGCAGGAATGAACCTGCCATCTTCTGCTACGGGCAGTTCTTTGGATGATACAAGAGAGCAGATGGAGGCAGCGGAGGCGGAAAAGGAACGCAGGGAACAGGAACTGGCGGCAGCAGAGCAGGCACTTGCCCAGACCCAGAGTAATCTGGCTAATCTGGAAGATGTAAAAAATACATATCAGGGCCAGATGCAGATCCTGAATGAAAGTCTGCAGGAGGTAGCTGACAAACTGGCTGTTCTGGAAAGCAAGATTGCCTTAAAGGAACTGGAGATTGCCCAGACCCAGGCAGATCTGGAGGCAGCAGGGATTGCCAGAGAACAGCAGTATGAGAGCATGAAGACCAGGATTCAGTTTCTTTATGAGACGAGCAGTTCTGTATATTCTGATATGCTTTTTTCCTCAGAGAACTTCGGAGAATTTTTAAATTATGCCGATTATATAGAACAGCTTTCGGCATATGACAGAAGAAAGCTGGAGGAATATTTTGCGTTAGAGCAGGAAATTGCCGAGAAGGGCGAACTGCTGGAACAGGAAATGGCTGAGCTGCAGGATCTGCGGGATGATATGACAGCAGAGCAGGCAACCGTTTCAGGGCTGATCAGTACTACAGCAGGAAATATTGCAGCAACGGCAGATCAGATAGAAGATACGGAAGCGGCAGCGGCAGCATATGAAGACCAGTGTGATCAGGCAGCAGCGGCAGCGGCTGCGGCTGCTGCAGAATATGAAGCTATCAAGGCACAGTATGAAGAGGAATTAAAACTTTCCCAACTGGCAGCACAGTCTTCCTGGAGAGATCTGTCGCAGATTACTTATGAGGAAAATGACAGATATCTGCTTGCCAATCTGATTTACTGTGAGGCGGGAGCAGAACCCTATGAAGGAAAACTTGCTGTTGGTGCAGTGGTAATCAACCGGCTTTGCAGTTCTGTTTATCCGAATACGATTACAGGCGTAATCTACCAGTATAAGCAATTTTCTCCGGTCAGTGATGGACATCTGGCACTGGCACTGGCAGAAAACCGTGCAACAGAAAGCTGCTATCAGGCAGCGGATGCAGCGATGAGCGGCAGTACCAATGTTGGTAACAGAGTATACTTCAGAACACCGATTCCGGGACTGGAAGGGTTACAGATTGGAGGACACATTTTTTATTAATTTTCCAGATCTGAGATATGGTGGGTTAAGGATTCAAAATTACCGGAATAAATGACCTGCAATAACTGATCCAGCTGAGTCAGGGATTCTTTTAACTGAGTCAGGGATATTTTCTGATTGTTCAGACAGGTAACCATTTCATCGATATCAACAACTTTGACAAAACCGTCAGGATAAACGAGGACATCGGCAAGAAGATCGGTAACGATCAGCCGGTGTTCCTCTTTTTTGTATTCATAATCTACGATGTCACAGTACCAGTAAAGAAGGGAGTTATCCTCCTGATAGAATTTACTTACTTTATATCCTTTTTTGAGAAAATAGCAGGAATATCCATGGTGCAGATCTTTTTTGGGTTTCAGTGCTTTCCAGCGTGTAACAATAATATCTTCATTGCATACAAGGATTTCATCATCCTTTAGAAGAACACATTCCTCCGGAATCAGACGCTTCCTGTATAAGGTGGGATAAACTCCGGTGCTCTTGATTGTTGAAACCATGGATGCTCCTCCTGATAAATTTTATGCAAATTATACAACTTTTCCTATGGCAATACAAGAACAGAATTGTGAAAACAAACTTTTTCCATCTATCATTATGTTGTAGATGTCAAAAGCCCAATTACAATTTAGGATCATCAAAATGCACGAAATGAATTGGTTTTATTCCTTTGCACTAAACGCTGCGATGAGCCTCAAAAGGCATAAATCGTGTTCAGCAAAGGCTTCCACGATTTATAGAGTCTCATCTTCGCAGTGCAAAATGTCATAAAACCAATTCATTTCGTGCATTTTGATGCTTTAAGTTTCATGGGCGGGCTTTTGACACACATATTATCATATTTTTCATAAAAAAGTAGAATCCGATATTCAGATATGATAAAATTATTCTGTATAACTGTATGTCGGTACTGATATGACAGTAACTGTAAATAGATGGAAAGGAATCGGATAACAGCATGGATTATCGTAATGAAATCAAGGATTATATCCGCCTTGAGACAGAGATTCTCGGCAAACTGGAGATTGAAGCAATTAATGATGCCCTGAATCTGTTATATGATACGCTACAAAAGGAAGGAAATGTTTATATTTTCGGGAATGGTGGAAGTTCAGCTACGGCGTCTCATTTTCAGAATGATTTCAATAAAGGAATTTCGGAGCATACACAAAAGAAATTCCGTTTCCAGTGCCTGAATGACAATATTGCAACATTGATGGCGGTTGCCAATGATATTGGGTTTGAAGAAGTTTTCCGCTTCCAGCTCAGAGGGAAATTAAAGCCGGAGGATATCGTTATTGCCATTTCCGGAAGCGGCAATTCCGAGAATGTCATCAGAGCTGTAGAATATGCAAAAGAGCAGAATTGTAAAGTAATCGGACTGACCGGATATACGGGTGGGAAGCTGCGTGAATTATCGGATATTTCCCTGCATGTGCCGGTAAACAGTATGCAGATTACAGAGGATCTTCATATGGTATTGGATCATCTGATGATGTCTGTGTTTTATAAGACTTTGTGTGGTATTTCCCACCTGAAGCAGTAGGATATTTACAGAAGATAATAGATTAAAATAACGCGGATGTGCTTGTGGAAAGGAGACCAGCTATGAAATTTGTGCCAACAGATAAATTGAAACCGGGTATGCGGCTGGCAAAGCCGATTTATAACAGAAACGGCGTTATGCTTTATGAAAGGGATTCCAAACTAACGCTGCAGGGAATCATCAGTATCCGCAACTTTGAACTGATTGGAATTTATATTTTAGAGCCGGTGGAACCGTTGCCGCCAATGACGGAGGAAGACCGTGAATTTGAACGGTTTCAGACAATGGCTGTTTTTGTGTTGCAGAATGTTTTGCAAAGCATTCTGCATGGTGACAGACCGGTCAAGCTGGAACAGCTGACACAGGATATTTTAAATCAGTTTTCCGGCAGGGATGAGAAGTTTACTTTTATGCAGAATTTAAGAAGTAAGCAGGATATGGTGTATAAGCATTCACTGAATGTTGCCATACTGGCGGCGGCAATTGCCGGGAAAATGAATATCAGCAGTGCGAGACAACGTTATATTGTTATGACAGCTCTGCTTCATGATATCGGGCGGCTGGAACTGTCGGAACAGATTGCCAGAAAGTCTGTGGAAGAACTGACAGAGGAAGACCAGAAGGTAATTCTTGGCTGTATGGAAAATGGATTCTATAAATTACGGGATAACGGCAGCATCGATAGCGAGGTAATCCGTAATACGCAGCTGTTTTTAAAGACCTTAAAAGAGATTAAAACTTTGGAGACGGGGCAACTTCTGTCAAAGAGCAATCTTGAAACGGAGATTCTTAAAGTGGCTTATTATTTTGATGAACTGACTGCCATGAAATACGGAGAGGACCCCCAGTCGGACATCAGTGCCTATCTATATCTGAAGCATCCGAAGAATCAGATGAATTCCCAGGTGGTAAAGGCATTGACGCAGGTCATTCATATCGTACCACCCGGTTGCAGCATTCAATTTACGAACGGAGAAAAGGGAATCGTTTTGACAGAGAATGAAGATGATATTCTGCGTCCGTTTGTTCTTAATTTCTCCAATAACCAGATTTATAATCTGGCTGATGGAAAAGTATATGAAAAGTTTCAGATAAAAGATGTGTTAAAAACACTGGATAATCGTTATATCATGCTGGATGAATTTCAGAAATATCTGGAGGATTTAAAGGCGGGAACGCAGAAATAAGGAGACTGAATTACATTGGAGAAATATAAGGGGATTGAAACGTTATATCAGAATAAGTATTTGAACTTTTACCATATGGATGCTCTGACAGATCAGGGGAATTCGTTTGATTATTATTTTGTCTCGCGCAATCAGGAGGACAATATCAAAGCGAGAACGAAAAGTCTGAAGGCAGAAGGTGTAGTGATTTATCCTGTCTGGAAACAGGAACCTGATAAAATTGTGCTGATCAGACAGTTTCGTTATCCCATCGGCGATGTGATCTATGAACTTCCGGCGGGACTGATTGATGCGGGAGAAACGGCTTCACAGGCGGCAGTCCGGGAGATGAAGGAAGAGACGGGGTTTGATTTCCGGGTATATGAAGGAGGAGATGAGGCTTATCGCCGGCCGTTTTTTATGGGTGCAGGGTATACGGATGAAGCATGTCAGGCGGTATTTGGGTATGCCGATGGTAAATGGAACCAACAGGAAACGGAACCTACAGAGTCTATACAGGTTCTTCTGGCTGATAAAGATGAAGTGAGAAGAATTCTCAAAGAGGAAAGAGTATCCTTAAGAATGGCATATCTGATGATGAATTTCCTACATTCTGATCCGTCAGCACCATTTCAATTTTTAGGTTAATACTGATCAAATCAGGTAAATATGCGAGGTACAGAGAGATGATAAAGGAAAGTCTTGGTGGAAGCGGCTGGAAGATGAAAACTGCTTCCGGAAAAATATATGATGCGACAGTGCCGGCATCGGTCATGTCGGTTCTTCTTGATGCAGGAGAAATGCAGGATCCATATTATCGCGAAAATGAGAAAGAGATTCTGCCGTTATTTGAAAAGGACTATGAGTTCTTTCGCAATTTTTCTATTAATGGGACGCATGTGCAGGCGGATCTGATTGAACTTGTTTTTTATGGACTGGATACGCTGGCAGATATTTATCTTAATAATAAGCTATTAGCCTCGGTTTCCGATATGCACAGAACCTACCGCTATTCGGTGAAGGATCTGGTGAGAATGGGGTCCAATGAACTTCGTATTGTATTACATTCTCCGTTGGCATACCTGCGCAGTTATAAGCCTGCGGAAGGAAAAGAGGTCGGCTTTACTGCATGTGGTGCAATCAGTGGAAACCAGTATCTCAGAAAAGCACATTCCATGTTTGGATGGGATTGGGGTCCCCAGCTTCCGGATGCCGGAATTTTCAGGGATGTTGAATTGTGCTGTTATTCCAAAGCAAGACTGGAAGATGTGATAATCAGCCAGGAGCATCGCCGTGATGGTGTGATGCTGACCATAGATCCGGTGCTTAGAATGTTTGATAATATTCCGGTGGAGATTGAAGTTACAGTGACAGGACAGAAGCCGGTATCCATTCTGACCAGAATGCCGGAGGGAAATGGAGCCCTGACCTCCTATGGGGAGAACAGGATTCAGGTATTGATCGAAAATCCGGAGCTTTGGTGGCCCAATGGTCTGGGTGGGCATACATTGTATACAGTACAGCTTCGGGTGAAAAAGGCTGATTACTTGTATGATGAAAGAACTCTGCGGATTGGTCTGCGTACCCTTACGGTCAGCAGGGAAAAGGATACCTATGGGGAAGAATTTGCTTTCTGTGTGAATGGAGTAAAGATCTTTGCCATGGGTGCTGATTATATTCCCGAGGATTGTATTTATCCCAGAATCACAAAGGAGCGAATGAAACAGCTGGTGGAAGCCGCAGCACGCGCTAATTATAACTGTCTGCGTGTATGGGGCGGAGGTTATTATCCGTCGGATGATTTTTATGATCTTTGTGATGAAAATGGTATTATTGTCTGGCAGGATCTGATGTATGCCTGCAATGTATATGAACTGACTCCTGAGCTGGAGGAAAATATTGTTGCCGAGACAAAGGATAATGTGAGCAGGCTTCGTCATCATGCCTGCCTGGGCTTGTGGTGCGGGAATAATGAACTGGAATCCGGATGGGATCACTGGCCTGATTTCCAAATGGAAAAACCGGCATTAAAGGCAGATTATATTAAGATGTTTGAATATCTTCTTCCGAAAGCGGTAAAAGAAGCGGATGCCCAGACATTTTACTGGCCGTCTTCCCCGTCCTCCGGCGGCTGTTTTGATGAACCGGATGATGAAAACCGCGGTGATGCACATTACTGGGATGTATGGCATGGACAGAAGCCGTTTACGGAATATAAAAATCATTATTTCCGATTCTGTTCGGAATTCGGATTCCAATCTTTTCCGTCCATGAAGACCGTCAAGAGCTTTACTGAGCCGGAGGATCTGAATATTTTTTCACCGGTAATGGAAAGTCACCAGAAAAATGGCTGGGCCAATGGAAAGATTCTCTATTATCTTTCGGAGACCTTCCGTTATCCAAAGGATTTTGAAAGTCTTCTTTATGTCAGTCAGATGCTGCAGGGACTTGCCATTAAATATGGCGTAGAGCATTTCAGGCAGAATCGTGGAAGATGTATGGGTGCACTATACTGGCAGATGAATGATAACTGGCCGGTAGTATCATGGTCAAGTATTGATTATTACGGAAGATGGAAAGCACTGCACTATATGGCAAGACGTTTTTATGCTCCTGTTGCGGGCAGTATTGCGAAGAGGGGGAAGAAATTACTTCCTTATGTTGATAATGGAAGCCTTGCGGATGTCAGCTGCCATATGGAACTGTCCCTTCGTGATATGGATGGAACAGAACTGTCTCATTTTAAGAATAGTAAGCGGTGCTACCATGGAAAGACGGCTGCTTTTGAAGAATATGATTTGGGCAGAATGCTTGAAAAATATGGGGAGCGGAATGTATATGCAGAGGCGGTATTTACCTATGGGGACGGAGTGATCCAGGTTGAAGCAGAAACATTTGTGCCTTATAAACATCTGGCATTAAAACCGGCAACAATTCAGAAAACCATTACAGAGGAGGAAGATCTGTTCAGGATTATTCTTACCACAGATGTATTTGCTCCGTTTGTACTTCTGGATTTGAAGGATGCGGATGGAATCTTCAGCGACAATGCATTTCATATGACACCGGGATTTGATTATGAGATCACTCTGGCGAAGGCAGATATTTTCCGTGGAGAGATTAAGGATGTGGAGGAATTAACAAAACAGTTAACCGTCAGATGCCTGCAGGATTCTTATATGGAAGAGAAAAAGCCGGAAATTATTCCGGAGCAGAAACCGGAAATTGCGGTACCGGAAGCAGAAATAAAGAAACCGGAAACAAAGGTGCCGGAAACGGAAATAAAGAAACCGGAAACAAAGGTGCCGGAAACGGAAATAAAGAAACCGGAAGTAAAGGTACCGGAGTCGGAAGTAAAAAAACCGGAAGCAAAGGTACCGGAGTCGGAAATAAAGAAAGCGGAAACAAAAGTACCGGAAGCGGAAATAAAGAAACCGGAAATAAAGGTAACGGAAATTAAGGAAGCTGCAAAATCTGCCACGGCCGAGAAAGAAGCAAAGGCAGTGGATGAAAAAAACAGTGAAATAAAGTCAAATGACAGTAAGCCGGAGGAATATGATGAAGAGAAGGCAATTCAGGAGGTCCTGGGGCAATTAAAGAGATCTGTACAGCAGCGGAGGGAGGCATCGGACAATGGGAATTCAGTATCATGAAAAGGAAAAGGTGTTTTGTCTTGAGACACCGCATACAACCTATCTGATCGGACTTGCTGATGGTTATGCAGGTCATATGTATTATGGAAAAAAGATCAGGGATTATGAAATGCCGTATCTCTTACGGATTGATGAGCCGCCATTTGTTCCTTCAGAAAACCGGAGGGATAAGTTAAGCTTTCTGGATTCTTTTCCGATGGAATATCCAACCCATGGGATTGGGGATTTCAGGGAGGACTGTATGGAGGTGCGGACAAAGGCAGGACATACAGCCTTGGAACTTACCTATGCTTCTCATGAGATAAAGAGAGGTAAACCGGTACTTGACGGCCTTCCTGCTACCTTTGGAACGAAAGAGGATTCTGAAACACTGGTTCTGACACTGGAGGATCAGGTGCTTTCCTTAAAGGTAGAGCTGCTATACAGTGTTTTTTCCGATAATGATGCAATTGCAAGAAGTGTGAGAGTCATCAATGAGGGCAAAGAGGAAATCTATCTGACGAAGGTTTTTTCTGCCTGCATTGATATGGATAACAAGGATTTTGAACTTTTGACACTGCATGGTTCCTGGGCACGGGAACGCCATATCCAGCGTAATCCGGTGGGATATGGATTCCAGGGACTGTCTTCTGTCCGTGGGGAGAGTTCCCATCAGCATCATCCTTTTCTTGGGTTGTTGACAAAGGGTGCAACCCAGGAGGAAGGGGAAGTATACGGAATGCATTTTGTCTATTCCGGCAATTTTACAGGAATGGTTTATCGTGGGCAGTTTGATAATATACGTGCCATGATGGGAATTAATAGCAGTGATTTTAGCTGGAAGCTGATGCCGGGCGAAAGCTTTACGGCACCGGAAGTAATTCTGACTTATTCCGCACAGGGACTTTCCGGTATGACAGGATGTTTTCATGATTTATACCGAAAACATTTGATCAGAGGAAAATATAAAGATCAGATGCGTCCGATCCTGATTAACAACTGGGAAGCGACCTATTTTGACTTTGATACGGAAAAACTGCTTTCGATTGCGAGGGAGGCATCCCGTCTCGGCATAGAAATGCTGGTTATGGATGATGGATGGTTTGGCAACCGCTATGATGACAATCGTGCTTTGGGAGACTGGTTTGTAAATGAGGAAAAACTGAAAGGCGGACTGCAATATCTGGTTTCGCAGGTTAATCAGATGGGAATGAAATTCGGTATCTGGTTTGAACCGGAGATGATTTCGCCGGATTCAGAACTTTACCGGAAACATCCGGACTGGGCGATTGCAGTCCCGGGACGGAAGGCAGGATTATGCCGCTGTCAGTATGTGCTGGATCTGACAAGGCGTGAAATCGTAGAATATGTCTGGGAACGGCTTTGTGATATTCTGGAGAGTGCCAATATTGAATATGTAAAATGGGATATGAACCGCCAGCTGGCAGATCTTGGAAGTCTGGAACTTCCGGCAGATCGTATGGGAGAGCTGTGTCACCGTTATGTTCTGGCAGTTTATGAACTGCAGGAGAGGCTGATTACAAAATTTCCTGATCTTTTACTGGAAAATTGTTCCGGCGGCGGGGCAAGATTTGATCCGGGTATGTTGTATTACAGTCCCCAAATCTGGTGCTCAGATGATACGGATGCCGTAGAACGTCTGATGATTCAGGAAGGAACAGCACTTTTGTATCCGCTTTCCACGATGGGGGCGCATGTCAGTGACTGCCCAAATCATACAGTAGGAAGGGTAACACCATTTGAAACAAGAGGGTATGTTGCCCTGGCAGGAACTTTTGGATATGAACTGGATATTACAAAGATTTCCGAGGAAGACAGAAATCTGATTCCAAGACAGGTTAAGATGTATCACCGGTATCATATGCTGGTCAGTGAAGGAAACTACTACAGACTTGCTTCTTATGCGGAAAATCATCAGTGGGACAGCTACATGGTGGTTTCAAAGGGACAGGAGGAAGCACTGCTTACCTATATTCAGGTGCTGATGCAGCCAAACAGCCATTCCAGAATTGTAAAATGCAGGGGTCTGGCCAAGGATGTAAGGTATCAGATTTATCGTTATGATATGGAAAGCGGGCAGGAAGAGCTGTACAGCGAAACACCTTTATACGGGGAAACTCTGATGAATGCAGGAATCCGTATAAAGAACCCCTGGGGGGATTTTCAGGGAATTTTGTTGCATATTGTCGGACAATAAGATATTATTATTCAGATGAGATAAATTGATGTGGGTGTCAAAAGCCCATTTAAAAATCAAATGACAGATTGCATAAAATAAATTTCTTTCATTCCTTTGTGCAAGACATTCCGATGAGCCTCAAAGGACAAAAATCGTGTTCAGCAATGGCTTCCACGATTTTTAGAGTCTCATCTCCATAGCACAAAATGTCATGAAAGCAATTTATTTTGTGCAACCTGCCAAATCATAAATTATAAATGGACTTTTGACACCCACATCATAAAATAATCAGATTTACAAAAGGGAGAGAGTAAGATGAAAAGAAAATTATTACTAACAGTCACTGCATTGGTTCTTTGTCTGGGACTGACTGCCTGTGGCAATCCGTTAAAGCAGTTGCCGGAAGCAACCGGGGAAAATATTTATGACGAAGAGGAAGAGACAACAGGTAACGAGCTTGCAGATGATATTATTGATGAACTGATGGACGAAGCAGGCCTTCCCGGCGAGGATGTGGTATCTTTTATTGTTAATGACAGGGATGATGATGAAGAGGGGAAAGAACGGTCTGATCTGAATATTGAAATCACTACCACATCAGATATGGCAGAATATACTTACTATTACGAAGTAGTATGTAAATATTCCAAGGATCGTGGATGGAGAATCAAGGAATATGAGCTGGATGGCAAGGAAGAATCTACGATTACTCCACTGGCAGGTGTTACGAAGGAACAGATCGAAGAAACCATTCTGAATAATGTATATTCCTGTTATTATGGAAATACCTATGTTTATCTGAATGATGGACATATTACCGATATTGTGATCAACAGTGAAGAAATTGTTCCCGGTGTTGTCAATACGGAGGTATACGAGGACACATATCCGAAGGAACGGCTTTCTGTCACATTTACCTGGGAGGGTACCTACTGTTCCTATACAAGAGATATTGATCTGGTATATTACTTCTATCAGAGTGATGAGGAAGATCCGTGGGGAGAATATGACTATACCCTGGCAGAGGAATTTACAACAGAACTTTCTGCGGAGACACTGGAACAGCTTTCCGATGAACAGATGCTTGCGGATTACATGAGTGCGGAACGCAGAATCGCTAACTTTGATATTGTGCTTACAGAAGATCTGATTGAAAGCTGTACTTTTGAAGATTATAATTTCTCGGGTGACTGGTGCAGCAGAACAGCGGAAATTTCCTTAAAGGATACTTCTTTCTTTGATATCACACTGATAGTGGATTTTTCTTATGATTATGATGGAAGCTCCTGGGAACTGTATAATATTTATACGGAGGTTAATGCAGAAATACAGGATTTCTCCGGTAATTATGCGGGAGAGGTATATGATAGTAATGATGAAAAGATTGCTACTATATATTATAGTTTTCTGGATATTGATGCAGAAAACGAAACCATCAGCGGTGTTGTAAAGTGGGTTCCGGAAGGGACGGATGCAGCCGCTGCAGAAGCTGTCAATTTTACAGGAGATTTTAGTATGTATTATCTTGAGCTGTCTCTTGATTTTGATGACTATCTGATTCATGATGGATGGTGGTCTTCCTTTGGTTATGAGTATTTGTATTATAATGCAGAAACGCAGACTATGGATTCTACTTCTTATGGAAGAACCTACAGCTTAAGCAGTATCGACTAAAAAAGAATGAAGAAAGGCAAAGGACGGATAAGTGGTTCAGGAGATCAAAAAGGAATTAATAGAGCATATCATACCATTTTGGAGGAACCTCAGGGATGATCAGTGGGGAGGCTATTATGGTTTTGTCGGACATGATCTGACGCTGGATAAAAAGGCGGATAAAGGCTGTATTCTGAACAGCCGTATTACCTGGTTCTTTTCCAATGCTTATACCCTGTTAAAGGATCCGGTGCTGCTTGATGAAGCAAAGCATGGTTATGAATTTATGCGGGATTACTGCATTGACCGGGTAAATGGAGGTATCTTCTGGTCCATGACGTATGACGGAAGTCCGTCCGATACTACAAAACATACATACAATCAGGCATTCTGTATCTATGCACTGGCTTCTTATTATGAAGCCAGTAAAGATGCAGAGGCCTTGAAACTTGCCTATCAGCTGTTTGATATTATTGAAGAAAGATGTACCGATGAACTGGGATATATGGAAGCTTTCAATGAACATTTTGAGAGCATGGATAATGATAAGCTTTCGGAAAATGGTGTTATGGCTGATAAAACCATGAATACACTCCTTCATGTATTTGAGGCATATACGGAGCTTTACCGGGTGGATCATCAGGAGAAGGTAAAGGAAAGGCTGATGTGGATTCTGGATGTTGTTGCAGAGAAAATATATCATCCCGAACTGCATAGGCAGGAAGTTTTTTTTGACAGAGAATACAATACGCTGATTGATCTGTATTCTTATGGTCATGATATTGAGACAGCATGGCTGATTGACCGTGGTGTAGAGGTGCTTGGTGAGCCGGAATATGAGAAGAAAATGACACCGATTACAAAGGATCTGACACATAATGTATACAAGGCAGCATTTAATGGTCATTCCCTTGCCAATGAATGTGAATGCGGGAAAGTAGATACCACAAGAATCTGGTGGGTACAGGCAGAGGCGGTAGTCGGTTTTCTGAATGGGTATCAAAAGGATTTTTCCAGAAAAGAATATCTGGAAGCAGCGAAAAAAGAGTGGGAATTTATCCGGGATTATCAGATTGATAAGAGACCGGGAAGCGAATGGTATTATGCGGTATCGGAAAATGGAATGCCGGATAGGAAAAGGCCGATTGTGGAAGCATGGAAATGTCCGTACCATAATGGACGTATGTGTATGGAGGTTATTAAAAGACTGACATAAATGAGGGTGGGTTATGAATCATAACGTAAAAATGAGTGATATTGCCAGGGAACTTGGTGTGAGTACGGTGACGGTTTCCAAGGCACTTGGAGATAAGGAAGGTGTCAGCGATGCTGTACGTGAGAAAGTAAAGGAAAAAGCAGAGCAGATGGGATATCGGTATCATTCTCTGGCAGGTGGTATGAAGGAAGGAATCAGTGGTAATGTAGGTGTTCTTGTTTCCGAGGGTTTTTTCCAGGACAATGCTTTTTATGCAAGGTTATATAACCGCAATGTTCAGGATCTGAAACGTCTGGGTTATTCCTGTATTCTGGAGATCTTATCCAAGCTGGATGAGAGAGAAGGAATCCTGCCTAAAATGATTGAGAATAATAAAATTGATGCACTGATTATTCTTGGACAGTTGAAGAGAAGTTATATCTCAAAGATCAGGGCGATCAATATTCCCTTTTTGTTTCAGGATTTTTATGATGAAGATTACAATGTAGATTCGGTTGTTAGTGACAATGTGTATGGAGCATACCAGTTAACCAATTATCTGATTACATCCGGATTTGAAAAGATTGGTTTTATTGGAAATATTTATGCAACCAGCAGTATTATGGACCGTTATCTGGGATATTACCGGGCAATGCTGCAGAACAGAATACCACTGCGGGAAGAATGGATTATTTCAGATCGTGATGAAACCATTGGAACTTATACAACGCTGGAGCTCCCGGAGGAATTGCCGGATGCGTTCTTCTGCAATTGCGATGAAGTAGCATATTCTCTTGTAAAACAGTTAAAAGCTGCCGGAAAACGTGTGCCGGAGGATATTTCGGTAATCGGGTTTGATGATTCCAGTTTTGCAACATTTTGTAATCCCAGGCTTACCACGTATCGTGTCGCGATTGAAACCATGAGTGAAACTGCGGTGGATGCTGTTACAAAGAAAATCAGGGATGCAGAATATCGTATTGGCAGAAAGGTTATCGGAGGCGATATTGTCATCAGAGATTCAGTAAAACCGAAGATATAGATTAAGTAAAAGCATATTGCACAAAACTTTTTATATGAATTGTCTCTATTGTACGAAATTCACATAGAGGCAATTTTTTATTTGACACAGATATGGTAAAAATGTTAAATTAAAATCAGAGTTAACGATAACTTAAATTATTAAATTAAATAAGAAAAATAAATCAAAGGAGGAACTCCCATGTCAAAAACAGAATTTATCAACGTTTCATCATTGCCTAACATTCCCTGGCAGGAAAAGCCGGAAGGATTAAAAGGGGCTCCGGTATGGAGATATAAGGAAAATCCTATTATTGGAAGAAATCCGGTAGAGGGTGTTGCAAGAATTTTTAATAGTGCAGTTGTACCGTATGAGGATGGATTTATTGGTGTATTCCGTGGAGAGCAGACCAACGGTGTGCCCTATATCTATCTTGGAAGAAGCAAAGATGCAATTCATTGGGATTTTGATAAAGAGAAGATTCCTTTTGAAGATGAAGATGGCAAGCCTTTCATGCCGGTATATGCGTATGATCCCCGTCTGGTAAAGGTTGAGGATACCTATTATATCATCTGGTGTGGTGATTTCTACGGTGCTGCAATTGGTATGGCTAAGACAACAGATTTCAAGAAATTTGTAAGAATTGAGAATCCGTTCCTGCCGTTTAACCGTAATGCAGTATTGTTCCCGAGAAAAATCAACGGAAACTTCGTATTATTTTCCAGACCGTCTGACAGTGGTCATACACCATTTGGAGATATCTTTATTTCCGAGAGCCCGGATCTGGTTTACTGGGGTAAACACCGCCATGTAATGGGCCGTGGCAATGAATGGTGGGAATCTGTGAAGATCGGAGGCGGTGCAGCACCGATTGAAACAAGCGAAGGCTGGCTGTTGTTCTATCATGGTGTAAGCGGTACCTGCAATGGTTTTGTATATTCCATCGGTGGTGCAATCCTGGATATTGACAATCCTTCCATCGTAAAATACCGTTGTACCAATTTCCTGCTGACACCGGAAGAGTGGTATGAGGAGAGAGGATTTGTTCCTAATGTCTGCTTCCCTTGTGCAACACTGCAGGATAATGATACAGGAAGAATTGCAATCTACTATGGTGCAGCAGACAGCTATGTAGGACTTGCGTTTACGCAGCTGGATGAAATCGTAGACTATATCAAGAACAACAGTGTATTGACAGACTCTGATAAAGAGATCGGACGCAGATAAGAAAATCAATTATTTACATATAACACTCCCCAAGGATGTGCGCGGATTCGATTGGACAGAACAGCCAGATAAAATCGAATCCGCGTATCCATTCCCACAAGCAGGTATTGATTAACAGATGGTAAAACTACCAAAGGCCTAGCAGAGTCTGCTGATGCTTGAAAATACAGTGTAAGAAAGGAAAGAATATGATACACCCCGGATATTATGAGGAGCTTGAAAAATATGAGCGGCTGATTGCACGTAAAAATGAGGTTGATACGGATTATTACAATGGTATTTATGACCGCTATAAATATCCGGTCCTGACAGACCGGCATATTCCGCCTATGTGGAAATATGATCTGAACCGGGAGACGAACCCTTACTTTATGGAACGTCTCGGTGTCAATGCAGTTTTCAATGCAGGTGCAATCGAATTGAATGGTAAATTCTATATTGTAGCGCGGGTAGAGGGGAATGATCGTAAATCCTTTTTCGCAGTAGCGGAAAGTGATAATGGAATTGATGGTTTCAGGTTCTGGGATTATCCGATCCTGTTGGAGGATACCTGCCCGGAAGAAACCAATGTCTATGATATGCGTCTGACAAAGCATGAAGATGGCTATATTTATGGCGTTTTCTGTTCGGAAAGCAAAGACACTACAACAGGCGATTTGTCTGCAGCAGTTGCGGCAGCGGGAATTGTCAGAACAAAGGATTTGAAAACATGGGAACGGCTGGATAATTTAAAAACACTTAATTCTCCACAGCAGAGAAATGTAGTGCTTCATCCGGAATTTGTTAATGGAAAATATGCGTTTTATACACGTCCGATGGATGATTTTATCGATACGGGAAGCGGCGGTGGAATCGGATTCGGACTTTGCGATGATATAGAGCATGCAGTGATTGGTGAGGAAATCATCACAAGCAGGAGAAAGTATCATACGATTACGGAAAGTAAGAATGGTGCCGGTGCGGTGCCTATTAAAACAGATAGAGGATGGATTCATATTGCCCATGGAGTGCGGAATACAGCAGCAGGGCTTCGCTATGTGCTTTATGCATTTGCAACTGCACTGGATGATCCGACAAAGGTGATTGCGGAACCGGGAGGACTGCTTTTGGGACCGCAGGGAATAGAACGTGTTGGCGATGTTTCCAATGTGGTATTTACCAATGGAGCAATTGCAAGGGAAAATGGTGATGTTTATATTTATTATGCATCTTCTGACACAAGGCTTCATGTGGCTGTAACAACCGTAGACAAATTGATTGATTATGTGTTCCATACGCCGGAGGATCCCTTAAGAAGCGTAGAATGTGTAGCACAAAGAACAGAGCTGATCAGAAAGAATCTGGAATTGTTAAATAAACAATAAAAGTGCAAATGTCTTTTAGATAAATTGTGAAAATTGCACAGCATATATTGCAAAAACCACTCATACATAGTAAAATTATACATATGCAATTTGGAAGGAACCGAAATAGGAGCAAAAGATGCTGAATTTAAAGGGAAAAACATTAAAAATCTTATTGCTTTTCGTATGTATGGGATTTCTGTGTGCATGTGAAAATGGTGCTTCTCCGGATACAGGAGGAGCATTGACAGTGGAAGACCCCAAAACCTATTCCTGGGAAGAAGCAGATTGTTATGAGGCTGAGGAAGGTGCTCTTCTGGGAGGTGCCTGTGAAGAGAACAGGACACAGGGCTACAGCGGTACAGGGTATGTTGCAGGATTGGCCAACGAAGGCGATGGCGTAAAGCTGACAGTAGAGATTGCGGAAACAGGATTTTATGATCTTAATTTTGTCAGTGCCAGCCAGGGTGGAGATTATAAGGAAAATTACGTATTGATAGATGGTGAAAGTGCAGGAACTGTAGAAGTTCAGTCGGATACCTTTACGGATTCTGTGTTACAGCGTGTATATCTGGAGAGTGGTTTCCATGAGATTGAACTTACCAAGTACTGGGGATGGATTATGTTTGACAGACTTCTTGTAAAGCCTTCTGATGAACTGGATCCTGCCATGTATCAGGTATCTTCTAAGCTGATTAATCCCAATGCAACGGAAAATACACAGCGGCTTTTCAGTTACTTGTGTGATATTTATGGAACGAAGATTTTATCCGGACAGTATTGTGATACCGGAATGTATGGTGCAGAGAACGCTGCAATTTGGAAAACGACCGGCGGAGAATATCCGGCGGTGCTTGGGCTTGATTTGATTGAAGCCACGCCTTCCCGTGCTGCACATGGTTCCGAGAACCGGGCAACAGATTATGCCATTGAATATTGGGAAAATGGTGGAATTGTAACCTTTTGCTGGCATTGGAATGCGCCGGAAAAATATCTGACAGGTCAGTGGTACAGTGGATTTTATACAGAATATACCAATATAGATCTTGCGAAGATTATGAATGGGGAAGATCCGGAAGGTTATGAACTTTTGATGCAGGATATTGATGCAATTGCAAAGGAATTACAGAAACTGCAGGATGCAGGCGTTCCGGTACTCTGGAGGCCATTGCATGAGGCATCCGGCGGATGGTTCTGGTGGGGAGCATCCGGACCTGATGCGTATAAGCAGTTATATATTTTATTATATGAGAAACTGACCAATGAATACGGATTGAATAATCTAATCTGGATCTGGAACGGACAGGATGCAGAATGGTATCCGGGCGATGAATATGTAGATATCATTGGCGAAGATATTTATCCCGGAGAGCGGGTTTATTCATCACAGGCAGACACATTCTTACGTGCAGTGAATTACACAGACAGCCATAAGATGGTGGTAATGTCGGAGAATGGATGCCTGTTTGATCCGGCACTTGCAGAACGTGATGGCGCAATGTGGGGATTTTTCTGTACCTGGCAGGGAGAATTTGTTGTGAAGAATGCAGCATTGAATGATCTGTCTGAGCAATATACCCAGGCGGATATGGTGAGGCAGGTCTATTCAGATGAACGGGTTATTACAAGATCGGAGCTTCCCAATCTGGCAGAGTATCCGATCAGAACAGAGTAAACTATGAGTGAATTTTTTTCTTCCGACGGACCTTTCATCGGATGTCTTCAGAAAATAGGGACGTTAATTTTACTTGGCATATTGTTTCTTGTCTGCAGTCTGCCGGTAATTACGATAGGAACTGCTGCTTCAGCCCTTTATTATGCAGTAGCAAAATCTGTCCGCAGAGGAAGGGGGTATCCTGTGCGGGAATTCTTTCGGGCATTTAAGAGAAATCTGGGAAAGGGTATTCTTCTTACAGTGCTCTGGGGCGGAATTGTTGCTTTACTCCTGTATAACAGGGAGCTGCTTCAAGCGGCGTCAGCCGGAGGAAGCGGGATGGGGATGCTGCCGGAAATGAATACCGGTGGGGCAGATGGAGGAGTCCTGACATTATATGTGATATATGACGGACTGCTGGTTCTTCTGGCAATGCTTGGCGTATATCTGTTCCCGGTATTATCCAGGTTTGCCATGAAATTGGGAGATATTATAAAACTTTCCTTCGTCATGTCGGTACGGTTTCTTTATTTTACTGTACCGCTGATTGCAGGACTTGGAATCTTACTTATTCTGCAGTATAAGATTTTACCAATCCCGATGGCAGTATTACTTCCGGGAGGATGGACCTATCTTTCCTCTTTTATGATAGAGAGGGCAATGAAGAAATATACGCCTGCCCCAAAGGATGGGGAAGATGCGTGGTATCTGGAATAACAGATGATAGATAATAGATTAGTGCGAAAGGAGCATAAAATCGATATGGCTGGAAGACACCGCAAAGGACAATTCTTCAGGAAAACGCTTTCCATCGTATTGTGTATGACAATGCTGACCGGAACGATGCTTCAAAGCAGTATTGCCGTAAATGCAGAGACAGATCTGACAACAGAGGATTACCGTGAAGAGGTTAGTACCTATTCTGTAACGGATGATGTGCCGGGATATACGACCTATTTAAATACATATACACAAAGCTTTCCGGAGGATGTAATTGAAATAGATGCTGCGGATTTCTGCCGTTATGAGGACAGAGGAGAAGCAGCAGAACCGGTGATTTTTTCCGATTATGAGGGAATGGATGGCGACAGCGTTCTGACTACAGAATCTGCATTGATTGAATATGATTTTGAAGTTGCTGAAAGCGGTTATTATGATATTTCCATTTTGTATTATCCGATTGAAGGAAAGAGCTCCGAAATTCAAAGATCCTTCTTTATTGATGGGGCCCTTCCTTATGGAGAACTTTCCCTAATTGAATT
>JBJELZ010000144.1:0-9493 GCA_051879415.1 Lachnospiraceae bacterium | reverse complement strand
GATGCACCAGATGGAGGTTTTCAAGAGCAAACTGGATGAATATGCCGATGAAATGCGCCGTATGGACAACTGGATGGTGGAGAGGCTGTCAGAGTATGTGAAGATTGGGGATGGAGCAGTTGAAAAGGGATATCAGGATATTATTCAGGATATGGCTGGCATGGAAGATTCCACTGAAAAAGTGGAAGAATATAATTGTTACTGGATAAGGGAGGGGCTTTCCCTATCTGTATATGGGATAGATGAATGCATGAAGATAATAGAAACTCTATATCAGGCTGGATATGTCAGTGAGGAGGATTATCAGGCTATATGTCATTTGACTACGGTGGCAGAACAGTCACCAACATATGTTGCAAACAAATTGCAGGGATATTTTGATCACGTTGTTACAACGGTATATATCCATAACTGCCTGCAGGTGATGGGAGCAGAAATTTCACCGGAAGAATGCTGTAAAGCCAATGATGTTTTCAGGCAGTTTGATATTACAGATCATAACAGTATTGCATGTCTTTTAATATGTTGTATAGGAGAAAGCGGGAAATTGCAATATACACAGGAAATCTTTGCAGAAAACAGTGATCATCCAAGAGATGAAAGCGGTGTCGGATTTCTTCAGGTTACAAAGGAAGATAACCAAACAGCCTGCCTTCAATATATAAACAATCTGCATAATAATGGTGAGTTAAAAGAGAATCAAGGGGAGTATACGGGAGAGCTGGAAGACTATCCATGGACGACATCGGCATGGTTTTGGGCAGTTCGTTCAACAGTGGATAGTAAAGGCGAAGAACAACTTAACAGATATGTGGTGAATCGGATATCTGATAATGGAGGTAAATTGACGTTAGGTGTTGTTTTAACTGCAGAATGTTTTGTTCATGGAGATAATGATTCGAGAACTGACATTTGTGGTAATTATGTTATGGATAATGCGTTACATGTAATTGCCAGAGATGATTCTCTTAGAAGTGAAGATGGTGGAGAAGGTAGTGGATGGCATATTGAGTGTGAGGGAGGAAACAAGGATTATATATTATATATTCCAAATGAAATGGTGCCGGAGCCAGAAGGAGCAGCTTCTTCAGGTATTTCAGATCCTGATATACTTACTTTTGATGCACCGTATAACTGGGAAAAGTTTGAAACCGCATATTGGCAGCTTGAAAATTCCGGGCTGTTGGACTTTGACTTAAATACAGTAGAATTACCGTAAATAGACGAAAATGTAGGAGGACAAAGCGAGATGATTCAAAAAAGTACTTTAAAACAATTTACTTGTTTATTAGTAATACTTATGCTGACAGGTTGTGGAACTACAGAACAATTGTCGAATGCAGAAGACGGTTTGTCTGCTGATGAAATAGCAAGTTCGGACACTGTCAGCGAAAATGTCTCTTTCGACTCTGTTAGCGCAAATGCAAGCCAGAGTGCAGAAGATATCAGCGTGATTGAGCTGCAGGATGGATTGTATGCTTATTTTACCACAGAAGTATCGGCTGATATAGAGATAGATGGAATTACGGAATGGATTGCAATACAAAATTGTGATCCGAGGGAATATGGCTTTACCAGAAAAATTCTGATTCCAAATGTATATGGAACCATTATGGATATTCAAGGGGGAGCTACATCCGGATTCACAATCTGTTATAAGGATTCGGACGGGGAAAATCTAAAATCGATTGTTCCAATTGATTTTTATGCGGCAGACAGCAATGCGATAGAACCCTTCAGATGGGAACCCGTCAGAGCACTTTTTTATAATGAAGAGGAATTAAAGAATGAAGATGCGGATTTTGCAATGGAGGTATGGAGCGAAACATTTGTCTCTAATGGGAAAGATTACACGGCCACTTATTCAAGAATCACTCCTATATATGGGCGGGATTTTGTGGAAGGTCAAATATGTCTGGCTGATTATCAGTTGATTATCCGTAGTGGTGAGGAAAATGTTTATGAAGTGAAACTGTATGGAATGGCAGTCCAGTATGAAGAAGCACATATGATGGAAGATGTAAATAGCGATGGAATTAAGGACATTATACAGATGACAAATGACTCAGTAAGCACTGAGTTTAGTTTTCCCTATGTGTTTGTGTGGGATACTGATAAGGAGAATTGTATTTTAGCGGGAACAATCAAAACGGAAGAAATGAGTTCCTATGAAAGTGTTTCCCATACACCAGTCCCATCATACGAGACAATTCTTTATGACAGAGATTCCGGCATTTTTTATGATGTGAATGCAGTTGTCAGACATGAGTATAATCATAGGGATATTCATGATTTGTTTATCGTATTTGGAGCAAAGGTTATTAATGGCGAATGGAGAACTGTTTATGAACTATACCTTGGTGAAGAAGGCGAGGATTATGCCAGAGAAATAAAGTATGATGATGAGGGGAATGTGACTTCTGAGATTATCTGTACCGAGGAAGAGCATTATGATTTGGTGAGAGAAATATATGACATATGTGAATTGAAGCTATATGATAATTATCTTTTGTATTATGACGAAGAAAGAATAATTATAAATGATCAATTTTCTTACTGGAAGTATGTAAG
Organism: Lachnospiraceae bacterium; assembly: GCA_051879415.1. Taxonomy (GTDB): domain Bacteria; phylum Bacillota; class Clostridia; order Lachnospirales; family Lachnospiraceae; genus NK4A136. The sequence continues at coordinate 6,922 of JBJELZ010000144.1, read as the reverse complement.
GAAAGAGGTAGAAACGGAGGCGGAAAAATAATTGCATCCAGAACACCGGAGCTGGAAAACATGGCGGAAGATATGCTCGGACGGAAGAGGAACTTGAGAAGTAGCCGAAGTGGGAACTTGCCCTTCTTAAGGACAACAGGCGTTACTGGCAGGGCGAGATACTGATGTTTTCCGATAGGAGCATAAATTTTATGTTGCAGGAAGGGGAATATGAGACCTTAATGAAGCTATGTCCGTGGAATGAAAGAAAATATTTTTGCTGATTCCACTTGTGAATGATATACAGAAGAATGAAAGGACTGATAAAATCATATGAACTGTAAGAAGAAAAGAATTGAAAAAGGATGCTGTATTCTGGCGGTAATAATGCTCGCTCAGTTGATATTTTTCTGTGCCGGGATTCCTGTTTCAGCAGAGGAAAACACCGATGCTGCTTCCGACTGTGTGGTGGAGGTTGATTATCTTTATACAGATGAAGCCGGAACCAGCCATCTGTTAAAACAGAGTTGCGGAGTGTTGATTGGAAGTGATGGGAATGGTGCCGGTCATGTGCTGGCTGCCCGGACGATGGTTACTTTAAGTGAAGAAGAATTATTACAGTTATATGAACAGTATCAGATTCCGGAAGACCGGCAGGACAGGATGTCTATGAGTATTCAGATTGTAGTTGCACATGACATCACCGTAGAGGCATCCGTTGCCATGGAAAGTGACAGCATGAATCTTGTTGTGCTTAGTCTGAACCAGCAGATTTATAACAAGGTAGTTGCTGTCTTTGATCTGGATGAATCTAACGCATCTGCAACAGAAAGTATCTGTACAAGAGGATATGAGGCCGCACAGACCGGACAAGGTGTAGTAATTGATGCATTCCATCAGGATGGGATTTCTTATATCCGGCATAATATTGCAGTCAGTGGCAATGAGATAGGATGTCCGGTCATGAATTCAGAAGACGAAGTGATTGGCATCTGTCTATTGCCCGAAGTGGAGGGGAGAGAACAGGCTCTGAACATTAAAGAGGCGGCAGCGGTTCTGATGACATTGGGAATTCCATATACCGCAGCGGATCATACTGATTATTCCACGGATAAATCGGCACTGGAAACAGCATTGCAGGTTACGCTGTTTTTGGATCTAAGTGCCTATACGGAGGAAACAGCTGTAAGTATGAATGCAGCAATTGCTTATGCACAGACTGTAGCCGGAGATGAATCCGCCACACAGGAGACGATCGATCAGGCATATGCCGGTCTGATCGCAGCACAGAGTGGATTGATGAAAGATGAACGTCTGGATGGCATTACGATTGTCATGATGATTATTACAGGAATATTACTGCTTCTTCTCTGTACGATAGGGATAGTATATTTCATCCGCAAAAAGAAAAAGAAAAAAGAAGAGAAGGCCAGGGAGGAACTGGAAGCCAAAAAGGCACCGAAAGACCAGGGACCATATATTCCGGATTATCGTAAAAAGGAACAGGAAGTAATTCAATCCATGTCCGGTGGTACTTCTTCGGCACCGGCGGAAAACCCGCATAAGGATAATCTGTATAAGAATCTGGATGGTTTTGCACCTTCCAGTAGGAAAGTTCGTATCAATACAGAAGATACAACGGTACTCACGGAGGATACAACTGTACTGACAGAAAGCAGTAATGTTTCATCAGCGTTTTTGATCAATCTACAGAATGGTGCAAGAATTTCTGTTTCACAAATGCCTTTTGTAATTGGAAAAAGCGAAAAGAAAGCAGATTATGTATTGGATAATCCGGCAGTCAGCCGGGCACATGCCAGAATCATTGAACGTCAGGGTAATTACTATGTTATAGATCTTGGCTCTACCAACGGAACATATATCAAAGATAAGAGACTGGAATCAGATAAAGAATATCTGTTGGCAGATAACGATACTTTGAAAATTGCAGATAATGAATTCAGATTTCAAAAGTCATGAGAGGTAAGCAATGAAAAATACGATTATTGTTATTTTCGAACGGGAAAAAACAGGGCAGAGTTTTGATATTGAAGTTCCTTTGCAGATTACAGCCAATGATCTGATTTATGCATTAAATTCGGGTCTGAATCTGGGAATTAATCTGGAAGATATATCAAAATGTTATCTTAGTTGTGAGAATCCAATAGCATTATTAAGGGGAAATCAGACACTGGAAGAACTGGGTTTACGGGATGGAAGCAGAATCTGTTTTAACCAGTAGGGTTTCATTAGCATGGAGGGGAAAATGAATTACAAAATTATTCTGAGCGCCAATCAATTTTATCAGGAGATAGAACTCACGGATCAGAAACCGGATTTCAAAATCGGAACCAGGCCGGGGTGTGATATCCGAATAGGGGAAAATATGGTTTCTGAGGAATTTGAGATTATGGTCTGTAATCATCAGGGATGGCAACTAAAATCTTCCGAAAATGCAGTATTCAGAACCGGAGAGTGGGAACCGACCAATAATCACATATTGGAACGTGGAGATAAGGTCAGTGTGTGTTTTCAAAGTTCAGGAGAATATATTCTGACCTTATTTTATAATGTTGATTTCCCAATACGCAATCGCAATTATGATTTGAAGATAAGATATGCAGGGAAAAGTGAATTTACCATAGGGAATGGAAAACAGGATATTGTAATTCAGACACCTGAATTGGAAGATGATGAATTGAAGATTTCGTGCCAGAATGGCGAACTAATCATAGATACCAGATTAGCCGGATATGGGATATCCGTAAATGGAATTGTCCGTACAGAAAAAACGGTTGTGATTCGAAATAAGGATTTCTTTTCCCTACGTGGATTTCAATTTTATGTCTTCAATGGTGATCTTTATACAATGTGCGACGGAAATATTGTAACCCGGCTACCCTCCACTCAATTGCAGTATGTAAATAATCATTTTAATTACCCAAAGTTTGTGCAGAATGTCCGACAGCAATACCTGCTCCCGGAGGAGCAGATTGAAATTCTTGATCCTAAAGAGCTGCCAACGAAACCGGAAAATAATTTACTAATGTCCTTTCTTCCATCAATTCTTTCCATTGTGCTGATTGTAGCAATCCGAGGAAACATGGGAAATGGAGGGACTTATGTTCTGTATAGTGTGGCGATGATGGGAGTGGGAATTATTACTTCTATTATAACCTATGTGAGCAGTGGTAAAAAGTATCGTAAAGATATAGAGCAAAGGGAAAAATCATATCGTAGTTATCTGGAAGAAAAAGAACAGGAGATCCGTGAGCAGAGAAATTGTGAACATGAAATCCTGAATAACAGAATGCCTACTGTATCAGATGATATCAAAAGGGTGGCAGATTTTGATTCCAGATTGTTTGAGAAGGCAAAAGATCATGAAGATTATATGACCATTCAGATCGGAAAAGGTATTGTACAAACTGCATGTCATGCAGAGTATAGAAAGCATGAATATTTTGATACGGAGGATTATCTTTCTGATTATCCTAAAAGTCTTAGTGACAAATATGAATATATGCAGGAAATGCCGGTTACCTTGTCATTGAAAGATGCCGATGCGATTGGTTTTGTCGGATCAAGAAGTAAGTTGTATCAAATGGCAAAGAATATGATTCTGAATTTATGTATTGAACATTTTTATCAGGATGTAAAATTATTCTTTTTATTGGAGGAGGATGATGCTGCTCTTTTTAGCTGGGCAAGATGGCTGCAGAATACCTTTATGGGAGATTGTGTAATCCGGAATTATATGTATGATGATGCAAGTATCAGAAATGTTCTGGAGTATCTGTATGGAGAATTGTCGAACCGGTCTGAGATGAAAGGGGATGCAATCAAGCAATGTCCCAATATTGTTGTTTTCGTGTATCGTTCGCAGAGAATTTCGAATCATCCGATTATAAAATATGTGGAAAATGCACATGAACTTGGTTTTACATTTCTCTTTTTTGAGGAGTTTCAGGAGCTGTTAAATAAGAATTGTACACGGAGGGTATTTTTACATAGTACAGAGAATAAAGGATATATTCAGGACGCAAAGGATGGAACCAGAATTCAAGAATTTTGCTATGAGCATGTGCCAAGAGACATTGCAGCACAGACAGCATTAAAGCTTGGATGTGTGTATATTGATGAGGTCAGTCTGGAAAGTACTTTGCGAAAGAATATCTCCTTGTTCCAGCTGCTTCATATCATGAGTGTAAATGATCTTGATTTGGAGAGACGATGGAAGAAATCTAAAGTATATGAAAGCATGGCGGCACCTTTGGGCGTAAAAAGCGGTGATGAAGTTGTATATTTGGATTTGCATGAGAAAAAGCATGGACCACATGGACTTGTTGCAGGAACAACAGGATCAGGTAAAAGTGAAATATTACAATCCTATATTCTCTCCATGGCGACATTGTTTCATCCATATGAAGTCGGATTTATCATTATAGACTTTAAGGGTGGTGGAATGGTAAATCAGTTCCGGAAACTTCCGCATCTGAATGGTGCCATCACCAATATTGATGGAAAGGAAATTGACAGATCTTTACTTTCTATTCGTGCGGAACTTCAAAAGAGGCAGGAATTATTTGCAAAGTACGAGGTCAATCATATTGATGATTATATCAGAAAATTTCAACAGAAGATAACAACCATTCCTCTTCCACATCTGATTCTGATTGTAGATGAGTTCGCTGAGCTAAAAAGCGAGCATCCCGACTTTATGAAGGAATTGATCAGTACGGCCAGAATAGGACGAAGTCTGGGTGTACATTTGATTCTTGCGACACAGAAACCGTCGGGTGTGGTCAATGACCAGATCTGGAGCAATTCCAAATTTAAACTTTGCCTAAAGGTACAGACGCAAAGTGACAGCAATGAGGTTTTAAAGGTGCCTTTGGCGGCAGAAATAAGAGAACCCGGACGTGCATATCTGCAGGTAGGTAATAATGAAATATTCTGTTTATTCCAATCTGCATATAGTGGTGCCATGGTGCCGGACGGTTCCATGGGGGAAAGAAAACCTTTTAAAATCAGCATGGTAAATTTGTGTGGTCAGCGGGAAGTGATTTATGAGCGGAAAGCGAAAGAAGATAAGAACGGAATCACGCAGTTAAGTGCTCTTGTCAATTATATTGATAAATACTGTCAGAAAAAAGGCATTGCAAAATTGCAGGAGATTTGTCTGCCAACACTTTCTACAGATATAGGGTATGATGCCGGGAACTATGAATTTCCTGCAACAGATATCTGTGTTCCATTGGGAATTTATGATGCACCCCAACGGCAGTATCAGGGGAATTTTGATGTCAATATATCCCAGAATCATGTATTTATCATGGGATCGGCACAAATGGGAAAGACAAATGTGCTCCAGTGTATCATAAGAGGAATTGTCTCTAATTATTCTTCGGGGGATGTGCGGATTTACATATTTGATTTTGCGTCACAGATCTTAAATGTATTTGGAGAACTGAAACATACAGAGGAGGTCTTGCTGCCGTCTGATAATGAAAAAATACCGGCAACGTTCCGGATGCTTGAGAGGGAAATCGTAGAAAGAAAACAAAAACTGGCAGAAACCGGTCTGAGTTCCATTTCTGCTTACCGGGAATCCGGCGCAAAGGACACACCCCAGATAATCATTATGATTGATAATCTTAGTATATTCCGTGAGATGTATTCTGAAATGGAAGAGAGCCTGATTAAGATTATCCGTGAGGGCGTGGCTTTAGGTATTTCCGTAATTGTTACGGCACAACATTCCGCAGGACTGGGGTATCGTTATGTTTCCTATTTTGCTAAAAAGTATGCTTTATTTTGTAATGATGCAGGAGAATACTCTCTTATGATTGGACGCAGTAAGTTACAACCTGATAATCATCCGGGAAGATGTATTTTTGAACATAATAAGGAAGTGTATGAGGGACAGGTATTCCATGCATTTCCGGTAGAAAGAGAAATTGATCGTGTACGGGAAATTCGGAAATTTATTGAGCAGATTAATCAACAGGACAAAGGCGAGTATAAGAAAAAAGCCGGTATAGAACTTAAGGAGATTACCAGAGAATATTTATTTGAACAGTTAAAAGAAGATTGTTCAAAGGATTATGTTATTCCCCTTGGTATGAGTATAGAACGTATGGAAGCGGATGCCATTGATCTGACAAGCTTTTCTGTTTTGGGAATCTGCGGTCCGGAGCAAAAAAATATTTTTATTAAGTATTTGTTAAACTGTTTAACCGAGAATGCATGGAAATCAAAACCGGATATATGGATTATAGACGAGGAGAAAGAAAGCCTGGGTGAATTTCGCGAAAAAGCGAATGGATATAGCAAAGAAATTGCTGATATGGAAAAGATGTTCCATCAGATTTTAGAAAAAGCAAAAGAAACTGAAGGAACTGTATTTCAATGTATCATAATCAATTCAAATCAGGCTTATGAAAAATTATGTAATGATAAGGAATTGTATGATTTATACAAGAAAGTATTCGAACAAAATGAAGACAAGATTTTGCTGTTGCTTTCAGATATTCCCAATAAAAGGGATGCATTGAGACAGGGTGAGTTGGGCCCTTTGTTGAGAAATGCAAGTCAGATGTTGATTTTCTATGACTTGGATAAGTTAGAAATCCTAAATCTGAATATCAGAGCAAATGACTGTTCGCATAGCAAATTGCAGGATGGAGAATTATATTTTAAGTGTGGAGATTTCCTGGGGAAATATAGAATTGCATTAAAATAAGTCAACCGTTTGTAAAAATCATAGTAGGGGGAAGGAGCAAAATGGTTATCCAATTTGGTGTAAAGGAACATATAAAGATGGCAGAAACCTACCGGTGGGCGGAGGAAGAACTGGTAAAGTACTTAAAAATACAAAACGAACTAATCGATGACAGCAAACGGTACTGGAACGGAGAAACTGCAGACGCCTTCCGGCAGG
>JBJELZ010000143.1:0-9557 GCA_051879415.1 Lachnospiraceae bacterium | reverse complement strand
ATAAAATGGGGATTTTTTAACCCTGTTCATCTAAGCGGCTTAACTTCATTGCCTGGTCGGCTGCAATACATGCATCAATAATTTCCTGGATATCTCCGTTCATAATTTTATCCAGTTTATACAGCGTAAGTCCGATTCTGTGATCGGTCACACGACCCTGCGGGAAATTGTAGGTTCTGATTTTTTCCGAACGGTCTCCCGTACCGATCTGGCTTCTTCTGGCATCTGCTTCTGCATCATGCGCCTTCTGGCATTCCAGATCATACAGCTTTGCACGTAACAGGTTAAATGCTTTTTCCTTATTCTGGATCTGGGATTTCTCCGTCTGGCTGTAAATCACAATTCCGGTAGGATAATGGGTTAACCGTACCGCAGAGTCTGTTGTATTAACACACTGACCACCATTTCCGGAAGCCCTCATGACATCAATACGAATGTCCTTCTCATCAATCTGAACATCCACCTCTTCTGCCTCCGGCATAACGGCAACACTGGCTGTGGAGGTATGAATACGTCCGCCGGACTCTGTCTCCGGAACACGCTGTACACGATGTACTCCACTTTCGTATTTCAATACGGAATATGCGCCCTGACCGCTGACCATGAATTCTACTTCCTTCATGCCACCGATTCCGGTTTCATCCGCATTCACAAGCTCAATCTTCCATCTTCTCTGCTCAATATAATGAGCATACATACGATACAGTTCTGCCGCAAATAAAGCAGCCTCATCACCACCTGCACCTGCGCGAATCTCCACAATGACATTCTTATCATCATTAGGATCCTTGGGAAGCAGGAGGATCTTTAACTGATGCTCCAGCTCCGCAACACGTTTCTTTGCTTCTGCATTTTCTTCCTTTAACATCTCACGCATATCAGGATCTTTTTCCTCTTCCAGCATTGCGATGGAATCTTCAATATCCTGATTGCATTTTTTATATTCCTTATAAGCTTCCACGATTGGTGTAAGATCGCTCTGTTCCTTCATCAGGGCCTTAAATCTCTGCTGATTGGATGTCACATCCGGTTCTGAAAGCTCATTTAATATTTCCTCAAATCTTCTCAGCAGATCCTCTAACTTATCAAACATCTTTCTGCTCCTCTTTTTAATCTTTTATTTGTTTAATTACTGACTCTTCTTTTCAGATATTTTAGTAAGCTGGTCTGCAGCCACATACGACACGATCCAGTCCCGCATAATCCTGAATCACTTTCACCTGCTGATAGCCATATTGTTCCAGTAAACCTTTTACTGCAGATCCCTGGTCATACCCTATCTCAAAGTAGTATCTTCCTTCTTCCGCCAGCAGTGGTGCGGTTTCCTGTAATATTCTTCTGTAAAAATCAAGTCCGTCTTCTCCACCATCCAAAGCACTCACCGGTTCGTGATCTTTTACCTCCGGCATCAGCGTCGGAATGACATTTCTCGCAATATAAGGTGGATTGGATACAATGACATCAAACGGCCCATCCAGTCCTTCTGCCAGATCTGTCTGAACCAGACGAACTGTAAGTCCGAGACGTTCTGCATTTTTCTTTGCCACCGAAAGTGCTCCGGCTGACAGGTCCGTTGCTGTTCCCTGACAGGAGTTGCTGTATTTTAAAAGACTTAAAATAATACATCCTGAACCGGTTCCAATCTCCAGTATCCGCTTTCCGTCATGACCATCCTTCATGATCTCTTCTACCAGAAGTTCTGTGTCCTGTCTGGGAATCAAAACATGTTCATCTACATAGAAAGTCAGCCCCATAAAATCCTGCTCTCCCGTAAGATACTGAAGCGGATAATGCTCTGCCCTTCTTTTTATCAGCATCCGGTACTCCTGTATCTCCCGGTCCGTTACCTCACGTTCCCCATGCAGTAACAGTGCATTTCGATCCGTACCGCATATGAATTCCAGTAGTAACCTGGCATCCAGTACCGCTTCTGCAATTCCTGCCTGTTGAAGCATTTCCATACCTTCCTGATAAATAGCCCGGTACGTCATTCCAGATCCTGCCCCTCTTTCGTCTCCATGGCATCTGCTTTTCTTCCAAAATTCTTTTCTTCAAATTTTTCCCAGTCAAAAACCTTTTCAATCGCTGCAATAGCAACTTCCACCATCTCAGGCTCCGGTTCCCTGGTCGTCAGATGCTGTAACCACATTCCCGGTGCAGAAATAATACGGACAAAAATGTTATCACTCTTTCCGCCAAGTCTTAAGATTTCATAGGAAATACCTGCAATCACAGGAATCAGAAGAAGCCGGTATACCACTCGAAGTACCATGGAATCCGTCCTGATAAAAAAGAACAGAATAATACTGATACACATAACAATCAGCATAAAACTGGTTCCGCATCTTCTATGCAGTCTGGAGCAATGCATTACATTACGTACCGTAAGGGATCTGCCGCTTTCAATACAATTGATACACTTATGCTCTGCCCCATGATACTGGTACAGCCGCTTGATATCCTTCATCAGGGAGATCAAGACAACATACAAAAGAAAAATCACGATCCTGACCACGCCCTCGATAATTGCGATCAGGGAATCATTCGATATCCATTTTGCAGCCAGTTCCGAAATAAAATATGGCAGAAACATAAACAGACCAATCGCAAGAAGAATAGAAACAAATACGGTAAATCCCATAACCACATCTTCCGTCTTCTCCTTAAATATCTTATTCAGCAGACCATCTGCCTTGGTTTCTTCTTCCTCTTCATAAAAGGATGCAGAATAGGTCAGTGTTTTCATGCCAAGTACCAGGGAATCCACAAAATTAAAAATTCCACGGATAAATGGTATTTTGCCAATTACACCGCTTCCGGGTGAATTTGAAACATCCTGTTTGTCAACTACGATCTTTCCATCCGGGAGACGCACTGCCACAGAATAGGTATTTTTATTTTTCATCATAATACCCTCCAGAACAGCCTGTCCGCCAATTCCGGAATATACAGATTTTCTTCTTTTTTTCAAAGCCTGCTCCTCTCGAAATTTTCTTACGTAAAAAAGGTTGAGATAGTATCTACCTCAACCTTTCCGTTTCATACTGCTATCCTATGCTTCAATTCCGTATTTCTTGTTAAACTTATCAATACGTCCACGAGCTTTTGTAGCTTTCTGCTGTCCTGTATAGAACGGATGGCACTTTGAACAGATTTCAACGTGAAGCTCCTGCTTTGTTGAACCGGTAACAAATGTATTGCCACAGTTGCAGGTTACAGTTGCCTGATAGTACTCAGGATGGATTCCTTCTCTCATAATATTCACCTCTCTATGTTTACTTTCTATTTCTTGATCGGATCATTAATCAAATAACCGTCAAACAGCTTGCTTATTATATCATAATAAATTTTTCTATGCAAGTCCTTTTATAAAAATTGAATTTTTTAAAAATGCGTTTTCTTCACCATATGCACAAATTCTGCATTATTCTTTGTCCGCGCAAACATATCCAGTACCTTATCTGCCGCTTCGTCCGGCCGGACACTGTTAAGTGCCTTACGAATAATATTGATTGCCTCAAGTTCATCAGGGAGCAACAAAAGATCTTCCCTTCTCGTACTTGATTTTGGAATATCAATTGCCGGGAAAATTCTTCTCTCAGACAATTTACGATCCAGTACCATTTCCATATTACCGGTACCCTTAAATTCCTCGTAGACCACATCATCCATCTTGCTTCCCGTATCTACCAGTGCGGTAGCAAGAATCGTCAGGCTTCCCCCTTCACGCATGTTTCTTGCTGCGCCGAAAAATCTCTTTGGCATATGTAATGCTGCCGGATCAAGACCACCTGATAAGGTACGTCCGCTGGACGGAATCACCTGATTGTAGGCACGTGTCAGACGCGTAATGGAATCCAATAATATGATAACATCCTTTTTATATTCCACCAGACGTCTTGCACGTTCAATTACCATCTCAGATACTCTCTTATGATGCTCCGGTGTCTCGTCAAAGGTAGAATAGATTACTTCTACATTGGGTCCCTCAACCTCTTCCTTCATATCCGTAACTTCCTCCGGACGTTCATCAATCAGAAGAATAATCATATGCATATCCGGATTGGTCTTTTTAATTGATTTCGCTACATCCTTAAGCAAGGTTGTCTTACCTGCTTTGGGCGGTGATACAATCATACCTCTTTGTCCCTTACCAACCGGGCTGATCAGATCCATAATCCTCATGGAGATCGGTGCTCCCGGTGCTTCCAGCTGAATCCGCCGGTTCGGGAATATCGGTGTCATATCTTCAAAATTGTATCTCTTGGTTGCTTCCTCCGGAGAATATCCATTAATCGTTGTGAGATACAGCAACGCACGGAATTTTTCATTTTGTGTTTTCACTCTGGTATTACCTTCCAGAATATCACCTGTTTTAAGACCGAATCTTCTGATTTGGCTTGGTGCTACATAGACATCATTATCTCCCGGCAGAAAGTTCTCACACCGGATAAATCCAAATCCGTCAGGCATTACCTCAAGAATACCGCTTGCCGTATAGCCACTGTCTAACTCTGCCAGTTCTTCCTTAGATAGTAACGTAGCATCCAGTGAAGCCTTCTTCTCCGTTCCCTCTCCCGGCTTTTTATATTCAGGTCTTTTATTCTCCTGCGGCCTGGCTTCTTCCTTTTTCATTTCCTCTTTTTTTGCAGTTTCCTTTGCAGCTTCCCGGCTTTCCTCCTGATCCTTTGCAAGCATTGCATCAACAATATCTGCCTTTTTCATTCCGGACACAATTTTGATTCCCCTGTTCTTAGCCATTTCCTTTAAATCAGCCAAGCAGATGGATTCATAGCGTTCTCTCATCATACTAATAATATTCTCCTTTCAAACAACACAATAGCCTTATTCTCTGACTCTTTCAAATATGTATCTTTTAAATAGGGATTTTAAAATAAGAAATATTTCTGAAAATAATAGTAAACAATAACAAACAGAAACATCTGTCATGACTGCATTATACACTAATTTTCAGGATTTGCAAATACTTTTTATTGCCAGTATCACATTTTGATGATACTATGGAAAGTAACGCAATATATCATAAGAAAGAGAGGCTAAAAGCCATGACAACACAAGAAAAAGCCTTACAACTCCACGAAGAGTGGAATGGAAAATTAGATACTGTCTCTAAAATTCCGGTCAAATCCAGAGAAGCTCTTGCACTGGCGTATACACCCGGTGTTGCTGAGCCCTGCAAAAAAATTGCAGAAAATAAAGAGGATGTATATAAATATACAATGAAAGCCAATACCATTTTAGTCGTATCCGACGGAAGTGCCGTACTTGGTCTTGGAAATATCGGACCGAAAGCTGCTATGCCGGTTATGGAAGGAAAAGCTATTTTATTTAAAGAATTCGGTGGTGTCAATGCCGTTCCCATCTGTCTCGACACACAGGATACCGAGGAAATCATTAAAGCCGTTACCTGGCTTGCCCCGGGATATGGCGGCATCAATCTGGAAGATATCAGTGCTCCAAGATGTTTTGAAATAGAAGAACGTTTAAAAGCTTCTTTAGATATTCCGGTATTTCATGATGACCAGCATGGAACCGCAATCGTAGTTCTGGCTGCACTTATTAATGCCCTGAAGGTTGTTGATAAGAAACCTGCTGCTTGTAAAGTGATTGTTAATGGTGCCGGATCAGCCGGTGTTGCCATTACAAAGCTGTTACTTAATTATGGCTTTTCAAATGTTATTATGTGCGATATCAATGGCATTGTATCCAAATCTTCCCCAAATCTGAACTGGATGCAGCAGAAGATGACAGAGTGTACCAATCCGAATAATGAAACCGGCACACTCGCTGATGCTATCAAAGGTGCTGATATCTTCGTGGGTGTATCCGCTCCGGGCGTACTGTCAACAGATATGGTAAAGACAATGAATCAGGATTCCATTATTCTTGCCATGGCAAATCCCGTTCCTGAAATCATGCCTGATGTAGCCAAGGCAGCCGGTGCACGTATTGTTGGAACAGGCAGAAGTGATTTCCCCAATCAGGTGAATAATGTTGTTGCTTTCCCCGGTATTTTCAAAGGCGCATTGGAAGGCCGTGCAAAACAGATTACAGAAGAAATGAAAATGTCTGCAGCAATCGCTATTGCAAGTCTCGTACCGGAAGACGAATTAAATGAGGACAATATCATGCCGGAAGCTTTTCGCCCGGAGGTTGCAGATGTTGTTGCAGAAGCAGTGAAAAAACATATACACAATGATTAATTTTTTAAGGCACGGATCATTAACATGGAGAAACTAATGTGGGGTACAAAACCCTATCATTCCCTGGACTATTATTTTAAGGAAGTTTATGGGCAAAAAATATATAAGATTGCCATTGACGGCGGTATGACCTGTCCCAACAGGGATGGTGTCATCGACCATAGTGGCTGCATCTTCTGTTCTGAGGGTGGAAGCGGTGAGTTCTCCATTCCCTTGGACCGGGAGCATCCTGATATTCCTTCACAGCTTGCGAAAGGTAAGCAGCTGATTGCAGACAAATATCCCGGCCACCAGTACGTCGCCTATTTTCAGCCCTACACCAATACCTACGCTCCGGTTGAATATCTGCGCAGCATTTATACACAGGCACTGGATGATGAAGAAATCATCGGTATCTCCATTGCCACAAGACCCGACTGCCTTCCCGCAGAAGTCATTGACCTGCTTTCTGAGTTACAGGGCTCCTATCCCAATAAATTTATCTGGGTGGAACTTGGGCTTCAGACAATTCACAGGGAAACTGTCCTGCTAATCCGTCGCGGCTATGAAACTTCCGTCTTTGAGGAAGCTGTCCGCAGATTAAATCACATCCGGATTCCGGTCATCGTTCATGTCATTTTAGGACTGCCCGGAGAAACGGCAGAGCATATGTATTCCACAGTGGAATACCTTAACACCTTCCCAATCTTCGGTATCAAGTTGCAGCTGTTACATGTACTGGCACATACAGAGCTTGCCCGTCTTTATCAGGAACGTAAATTTGATGTACTTTCTATGGAGGAATATACGGATATTGTGATAGAATGTCTGGAACGCCTGACACCTGAAATGGTCATCCATCGTATCACAGGAGATGGTCCCCGGAATCTGCTGATTGCTCCGGAATGGAGTCTGGATAAAAAACGGGTAATGAACACACTACTAAAAAAAATGGAAATGAAAAATTCATGGCAGGGCAAACAATATGAACACACCGGAGCATTTCATGTTATATAAGCTCATCGTATTATATATCCTGGAGCAGACTTCTTCAGAAATTACCAAATCACAGATCAGCGATTATATTCTCACCAAAGGATATACTGATTTTCTTACCCTTCAGCTTGCTTTCTCCGAATTGGAAGAAGCAGGTATGATTTCTACGCAGAAAATCGATCACCGGACATTACTCAGTATCACAGAAGACGGTCATCATACCATTTCCTGCCTTCAGGACCGCATTGCATATCCGATTCGTCAGGATATTAATTCTTATTTAAAAACCAATCACTACACGATGCAGAAGGAACTGTCCATACGTTCACGCTGCTTAGCCAAAGGAAATGGGAACTATGAAGCCCAGCTGATTGCCAGAGACCAGCAGGAAGAACTGATCAATCTTAAGCTGAGCCTCCCTTCCAGGGAACTTGCAGAAACCGTCTGCAACAACTGGGAGAAAAAAAATACTGTTCTTTATGAATATCTGATTCATGAGCTTTTGGAAGACTCCAAAAGCTGATCTTTTTCTCTTTTCTGATATATCAGCTCTTAACTATCCGACAACTCTCCCACTAAAATTTTATAGTATGTGAATTTGAAGTGATAATAAATTCCTATTTTTGACGATTCGTACATTTTAGGGATTTATTTTTGTTTTTAGTCTAAAATAAAAGCAGAGTTATAGTTAATTGGTTCTCAAAGGTTTTCTATTACGGAGGATAACAATGACATTTGGAGCACGGCTTGAAGAACTCAGAAAAAAACATCATATGACGCAGGGTGAAATGGGTGAAAAATTCGGAATCTGTGCTTCTACCTTATCCAATTATGAGCGCGGAATCCATCAGCCGGATCTTGATTTTATCATTAAAGTCTCAGAATATTTTCAGGTATCCATCGATTACCTGTTCGGAAGAACAGAATATGAATTTCCCATCGAGCAGTTAAATGTAAAACTTTCAGATGATTTTACTGCAGGAAAACTATTAAATGTCGTGCTGGAATACGATTCTACCCACTTAAACCAGCTACTTTCTTATGTAAATTTTCTTTCTTCCGAATATGCTGTTCAAAACACAGCCAATATTACTGCAGAAGAAGATTCCGGAAAAAAACCGGCAAGAAAAAACAAGCGCAAAAAATCATAATATTCTATGAAAATATCTCTCAGATATCCGATCAGGGTTCCTCAGCTTCCCGCTTGATACGAAGCATATGTTCCCTGATCTTTTTTTCATATCCGTTATCAGAAGGTCTGTAAAATTCTTTTCCGTTCAGCTCATAAGGCAGATATTGCTGCATTACATAATGATTCTTGTAATTATGGGAATACAGATATCCGATCCCGCTTCCAAGTTTAGCAGCCCCCGGATAGTGTGCGTCCTTAAGGTGGGTTGGAATCGGCAGATCCCCCGTCTCCTTTACACAATCCATCGCTTCCGAAATTGCACAGACTGCAGCATTGCTTTTCGGTGCACATGCAATATAAGCGGCAGCCTGGGACAGAATAATCTGGGACTCCGGCATTCCTACACGCTCTACTGCCTGTGCCGCACTGACCGCAACCACAAGTGCCTGCGGATCTGCATTTCCTACATCCTCTGCAGCACAGATCATCATCCGTCTTGCAATGAACGTTACACTTTCTCCTGCATAAAGCATCTTTGCCAGATAGTAAACTGCAGCATCCGGATCAGATCCCCGCATACTTTTGATAAACGCTGAAATCGTATTATAATGGTTATCTCCTGTCTTATCAAAACGGATGACCCTCTTCTGGATACACTCCTGCACAACCGGAAGCGTAATATGAATCTTCCCGTCTTCACTCCGTTGTGTAGTCATGATCCCCAGTTCAATGGCATTCAGGGCATGTCTTGCATCCCCACCGGACTGTTCAGCCAGAAATTCCATGGCATCCTCATCAATCTCTGCTCCGTATGCTCCCATTCCCTTCTTCTCATCATAAACAGCACGATGTAAAAGGGTCTTGATCTCTTCCTTTTCCAATGGCTTCAATTCAAAAATACTGGAACGGGACAATAATGCCCCATTCACTTCAAAAAACGGATTTTCCGTCGTTGCTCCAATCAGAACCACCGTTCCATCCTCCACAAAGGGCAGAAGATAATCCTGCTGACTCTTATTAAAGCGGTGAATCTCATCGATAAAAAGTATGGTCTTTTTCCCATACATGGCTGCGGTCTCTTTCGCCTTTGCTACAATTTCCTCCATATCTTTCTTTCCGGCAGTTGTAGCATTAATCTGTTTAAACTCCGCACTGGTGGTATTGGCAATCACTTTTGCAAGTGTTGTTTTCCCGGTTCCCGGCGGTCCATAAAAAATAATTGAACT
>JBJELZ010000142.1:0-9594 GCA_051879415.1 Lachnospiraceae bacterium | reverse complement strand
AGTTTGTGACAACGAGTGAGAACAGAACTGTGACAGCTCATGGAATTTTTAACAGTAATATTAATATGTATTAATGGACAAACAATAATATAAGGAAATATACCGGTAATTTTGTTGCAATTTATATTATGTTTAATATAATTGACATTATATGATATAAGGTTTAATATTATGAACATAAGAGGTGAAACTATGAGCAAAAAAACAGTTCAGGTATTACCTGAAACACAAAGAATATTGGAAACAATGGGTGAACAAATAAAGAAAGCAAGATTAAGGCGTAATCTTGCCACAGAGCTTGTGGCAGAGAGAGCAGGAATTAGCAGAGCTACATTATGGGCGGTGGAAAAAGGATCCCCAACTGTTGCAATTGGAACTTATGCTGCAGTGCTGCATGCTTTGGGTGGAATGGATAAGGATTTGGAGAAGATTGCTAAAGATGATGAACTTGGAAGAAAAATGCAGGATCTAAATCTTCCCTCAAGGCTAAGGGTAAAGCGGAGGAAGTAAGGTATGTCAAATATAGAAAAAGTATATGTATATGAAAATTGGAAGGATGCAACTCCGAACAAAATAGGAACGTTATTCGTTGATGGAACAAAAGGCAAGGAAGTTATTTCCTTTGAGTATGACGAGACTTGGCTTGCAGATGCGGATGAAAAGCTTGTGTTTGATCCTGATTTGGCACTATTTAGAGGTAGGCAGTATGCACCTCTTGATAAATCGATGTTTGGAATCTTTGCAGATTCGTGCCCTGACAGATGGGGGCAGACGCTTATGAAACGCAGAGAAGCAATTCTTGCAAAAAGGGAAAAACGAAAACCAAGACGCTTAACAACATTGGATTTTTTGCTGGGTGTGTATGATGAGACGAGAATGGGGGCACTTAGATTTGCAGAACAGGAAGATGGACCATTTATAGCAAACGATAAGGATCTGGCTACACCACCTTGGACGACACTTCGAAAATTAGAAAATGCTTCATTGGCATTTGAAAAAGATGAAGATGGGGATTCGGATAAGTGGCTCAGGCAGCTGATTGCTCCAGGTTCCTCTCTGGGAGGAGCCAGACCGAAAGCATCTGTCGTGGCTCCGGATAATTCTTTGTGGATAGCAAAATTTCCCTCCAAGCATGATGATATTAATAAAGGTGCATGGGAAATGGTGGTACATGATTTGGCTGTAATGTGTGGTCTTAATGTGCCGGAAGCAAGGTTGGAGAATTTTTCAAAATCGGGAAGTACCTTTTTGGTTAAGCGTTTTGACAGAGAAGGAAGCCGGAGAATTCATTATGCTTCTGCAATGACATTGTTGGGAAAAAGTGATGGAGCAAAAGCTGATGATGGTTCAAGTTATTTGGAATTGGTATCTATTATCAGAGGGTATGGGGCAACACCAAAAAAAGATTTGCAGGAGCTATGGAAAAGAATCGTTTTTAATATGGCGGTTTCTAATACAGACGATCATTTGAGAAATCATGGATTTTTATTATCAGCTGAAGGGTGGAAGTTGTCGCCGCTATTTGACGTAAATCCGGATTCGGATGGAGAGACACTGTCCCTCAATGTTGATGAGAATAATAATCTGATTGACTTCGAATTGGCATTATCTGTAGCAAAACAATATGATATGCCGGAGAAGCAGGCAGCCAAGGCTTTAAATGAGATAAAGAATGTTGTGGAAAAAAACTGGAGAAGACTTGCGCAGCAGTATGGACTTGGCAGGAGCGAGATGGAAAGAATGTCACCGGCATTTGATATGGCATTCAAGTAGTAGATATTATATTGCTAACGAAATTGTATCTCGTGCAAAAAATCTGTATCTCGTGCAAAATAGTAGAAAAGTTTTGCGGAATTGTTAATAATTAGTGAAGAAAGTGCCATTGCGACTGCATTATTTTTGGGCTTTTTACCATAAAATTACAGTATTTCAAACGTATCTATATCAAAGAGCAATCATAACGAGGCATCAGTTGTTTAAGCGGCCTTGATGTGGAAGCCGATCATAAGGATATTGATTCAAAGGGGGGGAAGTGTATGAAGAAACAAAAAAATGTTAACAGAAAAATTGTAGTAAAAATGATGGTTCTGGTTATGTCGGTTACGATGATGGGATGTATGTCTTCTATACCGGAGGAGCCGGAAATTATCAGAGATCCCAGTGAACTAATGGAAGGGGTTGTCTATTTTGAGACAGAAGAAGGAATGGAGGATATTGGAAGAGCCTATTTTAAAGATATCACATCAACGGATGACATAGGCTATACGATAGAAGGATACCCTTGTGTAAATAATCAGCTCCTGCTGTCATCAAAGGATGGAGTTACCTTTGAGCAGATGGAGGAACTGGTACACAGTTATGATGCGGAGATTGTAGGGTGTCTGGAATTGGTAGGCGAATACCAGATGGAGTTTTATGAAGATATTACACCGGAACAGCTGCAGTTACTTCGAGAGGAACTGGCCCAGAATGAATTGATCGAAAGATGCGATTATAATCTTTGTATGGAAACAGACATTGATTAATAAAGTGTTATTTACACTCTGTGTTTATAAAAGTTCCGAAAAATGATAATAAGGAAAGAGAGGACTCATACATAGTGAAAAAAAGAAAAATTTTTGGTTGGGCAGTATTATTGTGTATATTACTCTATTTTCCGGTGGGGTGGAAGCTGCCCTTTTACGTCGCCTTGCTGTGTATTGATCTGCCGGAGGATGCTATTGTATTAGAACGGAAGGTATCTCTTACGGATGAATGCCATTGGCATATCGTAGCAGAAACTGCTTTTGCAAGTAATCTTGATTATGATGAAATCAGAGAAACCGTATGGACAGAAAACAGGCTGATGATAGAAAAGATTAATCATATGGACCGTGTAAAAATGGGTACTATGGATGCGGCAATGGTAAGCGAAAGCTGCTGTGGTTCCTATATTTCAGAGAAGAAGATGGATAAATTGATGCTCCTTTATCCGGAATATCATCATTGGTATAGTGTTACCATTAATGTGTTCGGTGACTTTTTAAGGCGCTTTGCGGTTTGGAATCCGGTGATTGTTTTCGTTCTTCTTGCTGTGATTGGTATCATATTTGCACGAAGAGGAAAAGAGGAATAGAAATATCAGATTGTTTTTGCTGATGAATATGATATAATTTATATACAGAAAATTAATACAAATACTTTTTTATACGGAGAAAAGGTAAAGAATCATTACGATTTGCTTAAGCCTGAAGATTAAGATAAACTTCAGGTTTTTTCTAGTGGTAATGGATAATTCATACGGCAGAAAGGATAAAGAAAGCATGACTAAAATTATTTCAGACAGTACCAGCGATTTATCGGAGGAGTTAATTAACCGGTACGATATCAGGATCATTCCGCTGCATATCCTGCTGGGGGAAGAGGAATATGAGGATGGCTTTGGTATTACGCCCGGGCAGATTTATGAATGGGCAGATAAGAATAAGACAACCCCGAAGACTTCCGCACCTTCATTGGAAAAAGCGATTGAGGTAATGCGTCCGGTACTTGAGGCAGGGGATGAGATCGTGTGTTTTACAATATCCTCTGATATGTCTACTTCCTACAATGTTATGCGGCTTGCTGCGGAGGAACTGGAAGCCTCTGACAGGGTATTTGTCATTGATTCGGCCAATCTTTCAACCGGCATCGGTCATCTTGTGGTAGAAGCTGCAGAAATGGCAAAAAAGGGAATGCCGGAAAAGGAAATTGCAGAGCAGATAGAAGATTTAAAGCCCAGGGTACGGGCAAGCTTTGTTGTTGATACGCTTACGTATCTTTACCGGGGTGGAAGATGCACCGGTGTAGCAGCACTTGCCGGAAGCATGTTAAAGCTTCATCCCAAGATTGTGGTGGCAGACGGCAAAATGGACGTAAGCAAAAAGTACCGTGGACGGATTGAACATGTGATTATGGAATACGTCGGTGATATGAAGGAGGATTTGCTGAAGGCAAAGAAGGATCGTGTTTTTATCACACATTCCGGATGTGATCAGGCGGTTGTGGATGCGGTATATCAGTATCTGGAGGAATTGCATCATTTTAGCAACATTTATGTGACAAGAGCGGGCGGTGTGATTTCTTCCCATTGTGGACCGGGAACACTTGGTGTTTTGTATATTGATTGAGAAGGGAGCAGAAGATGGAACAGGAGAAATTGATCGCATTGCTGCAGGATATGTCACTGGAGGAGAAGATTAACCAGCTCTTCCAGGTACATGGCAATTTTTTTGAAGGGGACAGCATTGCTACGGGACCGGCAGCAGAGCAGGGATTTTCAGAAAAGGCAATCCGAGAGGCAGGAAGTGTCTTAGGAAGTACAGGGTCTTCTTTGTTAAAACGGATTCAGGATAAACAGATGGAGAAGCAGCCGCATCATATTCCGCTTCTTTTTATGGCAGATATTATCAATGGCTATAAGACCATTTTTCCGATCCCTCTGGCACAGGGTGCAGCCTTCCATGAAGAGGTCGCAAGAACAGGTGCAGAGATTGCTGCAAAGGAAGTTTCTGCAGCAGGTGTACATATTACCTTTTCTCCTATGGTGGATCTGGTCCGCGATGCCAGATGGGGACGCGTTATGGAATCCAATGGAGAGGATGTTTACTTAAACAGTGTCTATGCCAAGGCACTGGTAGAAGGCTATCAGGGAAAGGATCCGAAACAGAAGGGAAAGATTGGGGCCTGTGTGAAGCATTTTGCGGCATATGGTGCACCCACAGGGGGACGAGATTATAATAATGTGGAGTTGTCGGAACGTACCCTGCGGGACGATTATCTGCCGGCTTATGAGGCGGCAGTGAAGGCCGGAGCCTTATTGGTGATGACTTCCTTTAACACCTTAAACCGTATTCCGTCTTCAGCCAATCAGTGGCTGATGCGTCAGGTTCTCCGAGAGGAAATGGGATTTAAAGGAGTCCTGATTTCGGATTGGGCTGCCATCGAAGAGATTGAAAGGCATGATCTGGCAGCGGATAAGAAAGAGGCAGCAGTGCTTGCTTTGAAAGCAGGAACGGATATTGATATGATGACCAATTGCTATTGTGCTTATCTAAAGGAGGCAATTGAGGCAGGTGAAGTATCAGAATCGCTTTTGGATGAGGCGGTATTGCGTGTTTTAGAGTTAAAGAATACTTTGGGATTATTTGAAAATCCCTATAAGGATGCTGATGAGGAAGAAGAAAAGAGATGTATTCTCTGTGAGGAGCACAGACGCAAATCAAAAGAAGCGGCTGAGGAAACTTTTGTCCTTTTGGAAAATGAAGGAATGCTGCCCTTGCGGGAGACAGAACAGGTAGCCTTTATCGGACCTTATGTTGCGGAAAAGAATATCTTAGGTTTCTGGTCTATTTTTGGGGAAGCAAAGGATGCAGTCAGCATCCGGGAAGGTGTGGAGAAAAGACCTTCTGTAAAGGCAACCTTTGACAAAGGGTGCGAGATTCTGGCCAGGGAAGAATGGGTTCCGGGCTTTGACAGCAAAGCAGCAGCCGGGAATCAGGAGGGAACAGATCTTTCTCCGGAGGAATTGTTGGAACAGGCAATCCGGCATGCTAAAGCAGCGGATAAGGTTGTACTTTGTCTGGGAGAGCATGTTACCCAATCCGGCGAAGGTGGAAGCCGGGCAGAGATTACGCTTCCGAAGCTTCAGTTAGAACTTTTAAGGAAGATTTCCGAAGTAAATGAAAATATTGTAGTGGTTTTATTTAATGGAAGACCACTGGATCTGAGGGAAGTAAAAGAATTATCCAAAGCAATTCTGGTTGCATGGATGCCGGGAACAGAGGGAGGCAATGCCATTGCGGAGGTTTTGTATGGTGATGTTTCTCCGAACGGAAAGCTGCCCATGAGCTTTCCATACTGTGTCGGTCAGGTGCCGGTGTTTTATGCAGAATTCCATACCGGAAGACAGCAACAGGAGAATATGTGGGATAATCGTTTCCAGTCAAGATATATTGATATACCCAATGCACCGTTGTATCCCTTTGGATATGGTCTTTCTTATACGGAATTTTCCTATGGTGACCTTCAGCTTATGACCGGTGAGGAAGCTGATTGCCTGCAGGTATCCGTTCCGGTTACAAATACCGGAACCTGTGAGGGTGCAGAAGTAGTACAGATGTATCTTCGGGATGATAAAGCCAGCGTTGTCCGTCCGGTCAGAGAATTAAAGGGATTTCAGAAAATATGGTTAAAACCCGGAGAAACGGAGGAAGTAGTATTTACCATCACAGAAGAAATGTTACGTTTCCATGATATCCATATGGAATACCGGTCAGAACCCGGAAGCTTTACTGTTTTTGTAGGCAGTGATTCAACCACAGATCGGCAGGCGAAATTTTATCTGGATGAAGCAACAAAATTTCAACTTGGGAATTGAGGAAATTGGAATACTTCATGCCTCACTGTGCAATTATATATAAAATGCGACATTAGCTGCGAAGCAGGTACGGAGCATTTTATATATAATTGCACAGCGATGCATAATAGTGAGACATTAGCTGCGAAGCAGGTACGGAGCATTTTATACATATTGCACAGTATATACAAAATATATAGTGAAAGGTAAGTATGCACAGGAATGAAAAATACAAAGGCATTAAAACGAAGAGTATTTGAGATCATCCAGATAGGAACAAGAGTTGATTTTTTAAGCAGGGCTTTTGATTATCTGATCTCTTTTCTGATTCTTCTAAGTATCAGTGTAACCTTTATGATGACTTTTGAAGAACTCGCCGGTATTGCACCGCTTCTTCATAAAGTTGAATTTTTTACGATCATCATTTTTATTGTGGAATATCTGTTGCGACTGTGGACCAGTGACCTTTTGTATCCCAAGCGGGGGAGAGGCTTTGCCGCACTGGAATTTATTTTTTCTTTCTATGGAATTGTAGATCTGCTGACGATCATTTCCTATTTTGCCCCGCTTTATTCCAATGGCATGGTTGCCCTGCGTATTGTCCGTGTTATCAGGATTCTTCGTTTGTTTCGGATCAACCAGAAGTCGGATACCTTAAGTGTGATGGCAGATGTTATTCTGGATAAGAAAAAGCAGTTGATTTCTTCGCTCTGCATGCTTGCCATGATTATGCTTTCTGCCTCTTTGTGTATGTATGGATTTGAGCATGCGGCACAGCCCGAGGTATTTAAAAATGCCTTTTCCGGTATCTGGTGGGCGATGTCTACGGTATTGACCGTAGGGTACGGGGATATCTATCCGATTACCATGGGCGGGCAAATCATGGCGATTATCATAGCATTGATCGGTGTCTGTGCAGTAGCATTTCCAACCGGTGTGATCAGTGCTGGTTTTGTGGAATATTATACCAAGGAGAGAATTGAGAACATATTAACCAATGACAAGGATGGAATCGTCAATCAGGAAGTAATTTCGGCACTTGACAAAGAAGCCAGAAAGAAACAGATGACGGTGAATGAATATCTGTTATATTTGATGTACAGTGATAAAACAGAGGTGTGATGTACCGGGGAATACAGGGTGCAACTGATAGATACATAGAAAGTTTGGTGACAAACAAAGAAAATGTTTGATGACAAACAAAGAAAATCAGTTGACAGATTTCCGGATCTGTGGTAGCATACAAACAATTAAAAAAGTAAACCGTTGAGGCGGAGATAACGGCAGTTATGCCTGTACAGAGAGTCCGGGAAGGTGAGAGCCGGATGGGAAACAGATTGTCAAATGGACCGCTGAGGGTGCAGTCAAATGTGTTCTTCACAAAGTATTCTGCAACGTGTGGCATACGTTAGTTGCCGGGGATATAAATTACAAAGGTATGAGTATCCTGCAGAGTGCATGGCAGAAAGCCATGAATCAAGGTGGCACCGCGAATTTGTTTTATTCGTCCTTGACAGAAGTATATACTTCTGTCGGGGCGTTTTTTATTTATTTTGCCCTTGATAACCCGTGAAAGAGTATTTTCTGAGGAAGGGAAGGAAGGTGGAAGAAGGATGGAATTTTTACCGTCATTGGAAGAAGTAAAGGAAATTGCATCAACAGGAAAGTACAATGTCGTTCCGGTCAGTTGTGAGATTTTATCAGATATCTGCACAACGATTGAGGCAATGAAGATTTTAAAGAATGTGTCTTCGCACTGCTATATGCTGGAATCGGTTGCAGAGCAGGAAAAGTGGGGACGTTACACATTTCTCGGATTTGATCCGAAGATGGAGATTACCTGTACAGATGGGGAAATGAAAGCAGGAAATATCCGCCTGCAGACAGGACAGCCGGCACAGGTCCTGCGTCAGATCCTGTCAGAGTATAAGAGTCCGCGGTTTGATTATCTGCCGCCATTTACCGGAGGACTGGTCGGATATTTTTCCTATGATTATATCCGATATCAGGAACCGGCAGCAGGTGTGGAGGTACAGGATACGGAAGAATTTAAGGATCTGGATCTGATGCTGTTTGATAAGGTCATTGCCTTTGACCACATCCGGCAGAAGATTATCCTGATTGTCAATATGCCCCTGGAGGAACCGGAGACCGGTTATAACAAAGCCATTCTGGAACTGAAGCAGCTGTGTGAACTGCTTCGGCATGGGGAAAAGAAGGAAGAGGAAGGCGGTCATCTGTTAGGCGAGGTAGAGCCCTTGTTTGATAAAAATAAGTATTGCGATATGGTGGAAAAGGCAAAGCATTATATCAGAGAGGGTGATATCTTTCAGATTGTGTTATCCAACCGGTTAAGTGCCCCTTTTGAAGGAAGCCTTTTAAATACCTATCGTGTTTTAAGAACCATGAATCCCTCCCCTTATATGTTTTACTTTTCAGGCACAGATGTCGAGGTGGCAGGAGCATCGCCGGAGACGCTGGTAAAGCTGGAAAACGGCGTTCTGCACACCTTCCCGCTGGCCGGTACAAGACCACGGGGAAAGACAGAGGCGGAAGATAAAGCCCTGGAGGAAGGACTGCTTAAGGATGAGAAGGAGCTGGCAGAGCACAATATGCTGGTGGATCTTGGAAGAAATGATCTGGGAAGAGTCAGCAAATTCGGAAGCGTCCAGGTAGAAAAGCTTCACAGCATAGAACGTTATTCCCATGTGATGCATATCGGTTCGACGGTGCGGGGAGAAATCCGGGAAGAATATGATGCCCTGGATGCCATCGGAGCCGTTCTTCCGGCAGGTACCCTGTCAGGCGCACCGAAGATCCGGGCATGCCAGCTGATCGGGGAACTGGAGAATAACAAGCGCGGCATTTATGGCGGAGCAATCGGATATATAGATTTTACCGGAAACATGGATACCTGTATTGCCATTCGGATTGCCTATAAGAAAAACGGAAAGGTGTTTATCCGAAGCGGAGCAGGTATTGTGGCAGATTCCGTCCCCGAGAAAGAATATGAAGAATGCATCAACAAGGCAAAAGCAGTGGTCAATGCATTAAAGCTTGCAAAGGAGGGAGAGGTATGATTCTTCTGATTGATAATTATGACAGCTTTTCCTACAATCTTTACCAGCTGATTGGAGAAATCAATCCGGATATTAAGGTGATCAGAAACGATGAGATGACAGTGGAACAGATCCGGGAGCTTCATCCGGACCGCATCA
>JBJELZ010000141.1:0-45774 GCA_051879415.1 Lachnospiraceae bacterium | reverse complement strand
CTTTCCCTAATTGAATTCTCCCGTGTCTGGACAACAAGTGTTTATGATTATTATGAGAATGCAGACGGCGTAGAGGTTGCATACTGGCCGAAGGATAATCAGGGGAATGATCTGAAGCCGACGGCAATTGAAGTGCCGGAATGGGTGGAAAGCTATCTGTTTGACAGCAACGGATATATCACAGATGAGTTAAAGGTTTATCTGGAGGCAGGAAGCCATACGATTACAATGCTGTCCTTAAGAGAGCCGATGTTGCTTAGAAAGATTATTTTCAGTAATACAAAGAATCCGGAATCCTACGAAACGGTAAAGGCAAACTGGGATGCCATGGGGGCTGTGCAGACAACAGGCCAGTCAATCAGAATTGAAGCGGAAAATGCAGTGAAGACCTCTTCCCAGATGTTATATCCGAAGCAGGATCAGTCCTCCCCGGCAGTGTATCCTTCCAGTGCCAGAGAACTGCTGAACAACAGTATCGGTGGAACAAACTGGCAGAACGCAGGTCAGTGGATCGAATGGGAATTTGATGTGCCGGAAAGCGGATATTATAATATATCTCTTTATGATAAGCAGAATTTTGTCCGTGGTATTTATGTTTCGCGTAAGATCATGATAGATGGGGAAGTACCGTTTGCCGAGATGAGCGATTACGGATTTTCCTATGAGCAGAACTGGCGCATGGATGTTCTGGCAGATGAGGAAGGAACACCGTATCAGTTTTATCTGGAAGAAGGAACCCATACGCTTCGCATGGAGGTTGTACTGGGTGATTTTTCAGAGATTATCAGTACTGTACAGGATTCCGTTCAGGATCTGAATGCAATCTACCGTAAGGTCATCCGTATTACAGGTGTATCTCCTGATAAGTACAGGGATTACCAGATTGCTTCTTCTCTTCCGGAGCTTCAGGGAGACCTGGAAGCAGTAAGGGCAAAGCTTGATGTTGCAATTACGCAACTGCAGGCGATTGCAGGTAGCAACACGGATAAGACAACGGTATTGATTACCATGCGTGATCAGCTGGATGAATTAATTTACGATCAGGAGCGTTTTACGGAAGTTATCAGTTCCTACAAAGTAAATGTGCGTGCCTGCGGAAACTGGATTACCCAGGTTATTACGCAGCCTCTGCAGATTGACCGTATTTATGTTTATTCAGATACCTCCGAACCGCAGGTAAAGAACGCTAACTGGTTCAGCAGACTGATCTATGAGATTAAGAGACTGTTTTATTCCTTTATTATTGATTATAACCAGATTGGTAATATAGCAGATGAAAATACAGAGGGGACTACCATTACACTGTGGGTTGGTACCGGACGTGACCAGGCCAATGTTATTAAGAATCTGATTGATGAATCCTTTACCGGTACCACCAATATTAACGTTAATGTCCAACTGGTTGATATGAGTACGCTATTAAAGGCATCGCTGGCAGGGGAAGGACCTGATGTCGCCATTCAGGTAGGACCTACGCAGGTGGCGACGGCACAGGGCAACGCCAATATGATCAGTGCCTCCAATGATACTCCTGTAAATTATGGAATCCGTAATGCGGTTCTGGATCTGAGGCAGTTTGATGATTATGAGGAAGTGGTATCAAGATTTTCAGATAGTGCACTGGTACCATATACATACAATGATGCAACCTATGCTCTTCCTGATACACAGACCTTTTTAATGATGTTTTACCGGAAAGATATTTTGGAGGAAATTGGTCTGGAGGTTCCCAGAACATGGGATGATGTGAAGGTTGCTATGACAGTGCTTTCCAAGAACCAGATGGAATTTGGTATGCTGCCGGGAGAACAGGTATTTGCAATGATGCTGTTCCAGAATGGCGGGACTTATTATTCCCAGAACGGCATGGCATCTGCTCTTGATGAGGATGTGGCAGTCAATACTTTTAAAGATTACTGTGAATTCTATACGGACTATAAGCTGGATAAGGAAACCAGCGTCGAGGAGCGTTTCCGTACCGGTGAATGTCCGATCATGATTGCGGATTATACGGTATTTAATAACCTTGCCGTATCTGCACCGGATATTGAAGGATTGTGGGATTTTACCGTTGTACCGGGTATTATGCAGGAGGACGGGACGATCAACCATACAACAGGAAGTATCGGTGTGGCAGATATGATTATGGCCGATACGGAGTATCCGGAGGAAAGCTGGGAGTTCTTAAAATGGTGGACTTCTGCTGAGACACAGACACTTTACGGACGCGAGATGGAAAGCCTGATGGGTGCGGCAGGACGTGTGGCAACAGCCAATCTGGAAGCTCTTGGTAATCTCTCCTGGCAGGTAGATGCGTACGATGCTTTGATGGAGCAGTTTGCCCAGGTAGAAGGGATTCCCCAGGTTCCCGGTGGATATTATACCTGGCGAAATGTCAACAATGCCTTTTATTCAGTAACAACGGATACCAATACGGCAACGCCGAGAGAAGAGCTGATGGAAAAGGTAGAGTACATCAATGCGGAGATAGAATATAAGCGGGAAGAACTTGGACTTCCGATTCTGGAAGATTAAATGAGATGTTCACAATTATCTGAATACTGGATGAGAAAGTGAGGAAATGGTTTTGGCAGAGAACATAAATAAAACAGAAAAAGAAATCCCTGAAACTGCGGAACAGACAGTTTCAGAGGAAGCTCTGGCAATAGCAAAGAAACAAGCAAAACTGTCGTATCAGATCAAACGTGCGAGATGGTCTTATGGTATGATGGCACCGTATTTTATTCTGTTTTTCTTCTTTACGGTTCTGCCGGTGCTGATGTCTGTTATATTGAGTTTTACCTACTTCAATATGCTGGAATGGCCTACCTGGGTAGGCTGGAGGAATTACGTAAAACTGTTCCTGGATGATGATGTTTTCCTGGTTTCCTTAAAGAATACATTATTGTTTGCAGTAGTAACCGGTCCGGTCAGTTATTTTCTGTGTTTGTTGTTTGCCTGGATCATCAATGAATTTAAGGGCTGGGTTCGTTCCTTCCTGACCTTGATTTTCTATGCACCCTCTATTTGTGGTAATGCTTATCTGGTATGGAATCTGATTCTTACCGGTGACAGATATGGTTATCTGAATGGTCTGTTACTAAAATATGACATCATAAATGAAGCTATTTTGTGGATGAAGACAGAGAAATATATTCTTCCCTGCCTGATCGTTGTACAGCTGTGGCTGTCACTTGGTACCGGTTTCCTTTCCTTTATTGCCGGTCTTCAGACGGTAGATAAGAGCCTGTACGAGGCAGCGGCACTGGATGGTGTAAAGAACCGCTGGCAGGAGCTCTGGTATGTAACGCTTCCGGCAATGAAGCCGCAGCTGATGTTTGGTGCGGTCATGCAGATTACCCAGTCCTTTGCGGTTGCTGATATTTCCGTACAGCTGGCAGGTAATCCTTCTGTTAATTATGCCGGAGCTACAGTTGTAACACATCTTCTGGATTATGGTAATACACGATTTGAAATGGGTTATGCATCTGCCATTGCGACGGTGCTGTTCCTTCTGATGGTAGGTACCAATCAGCTGGTGCAGAAAATTCTTAGGAGGGTGGGCGAATAATGTCAAAAAAAGCTGAATTAAAGAAAGCTGAGTCAAAAAAAGCTGAAATAAAGCAGACAGAAAAAGCTCCTAAAAAGCGTCGGTTTATACGCAGACGGGAAAAGCAGCTGAATCGTTCCATGGCAGGAAATGCACTGTTATTCGGATTAATGATCTTCTGTGGTATCTTCATGGTTCTGCCACTGGTTATGATTATCAACAACTGTCTGAAGCCATTGGATGAATTGTTCCAGTATCCGCCGAAGCTGTTTGTCAGAAATCCGACGCTGGAAAACTTTACAGATCTGTTTGTACTGATGAATGATACCTGGGTGCCTTTTTCCAGATATATTCTGAATACAATCATCATTACCCTTGGAGGTATGGTGGGTCATGTAGTGTGTGCTTCTCTGGCAGCATATCCTTTGGCAAAACATAAGTTTCCGGGCAAGGATCTGCTGTTCTCCATGGTAGTACTTTCCATGATGTTTTCCTGGACAGTTACGCAGATTCCCCAGTATATGATTATTTCGTGGATGGGAATTAACAATACCTATTTGGCACTGATTCTGCCGGCATGGAGCTTTGGTATGGGCCTTTACCTGATGAAACAGTTCATGGAGCAGCTGCCGGATTCCCTGATGGAATCAGCAAGACTGGATGGAGCTAACGAGTTAACGATTTTCTGGAAAATCGTTATGCCCAATGTAAAACCGGCATGGCTGACACTGGCAATCTTCCAGTTCCAGCAGATGTGGTCGAATACAGGTGCTCTTTTCTTACGTGATGAGCAGTTAAAACCTTTACAGTTTTCTTTGCAGCAGATTACGGCAGGTGGTACAGCACGTGCCGGTGCGGCAGCAGCCGTTACCTTCCTGATTGCCGCAGTACCGATTATCTTCTTCCTGATTTGTCAGAGAAACGTTTTGGAAACAATGACAACATCCGGTATGAAAGATTAAAGAATGGCTTTGCTATTCTAAGAATATAAAATGAAAATTAGTGATTGGAGATAGAGCGGGAAAGGAGTACAACGATGAAGAGAAAAGCAGCAAAATCCATATTTGCCGGAATGCTTGCGGTTCTGACCATGAGCCTGACACTTTCGGAAGGTGTATTGGCAGAAGACGATCTTCCGTATGATACTTATGCATATGATTACTGGGAGGATGTGGTACATACGCCGGCGGCTTATGAACCGGCAGGCGCTGTCAGTGGCAAAGATCTTCTGTATGAGGGAGAGTCCATCGGGGCTTTTGTGAATCCCCAGGATCTTTGTAAATCCTCGGAAGGTAATATTTATGTGGCTGATACCGGCAATCACAGGATTGTTGTATTAAATCCGGATATGTCGGAGGTAATCAATATTTACGCAACCTTTGATAACGAAGGGGTGGAGGATGGCTTTAATATGCCAACCGGTGTTTGTGTATCGGAAAAAGACCGCCTCTATATTGCGGATTCCATGAACCGTCGTGTTGTCATACTGGATATTGCAACCGGTGAGCTGGTGGGGATTGTACAGGATCCGCAGTCAGATATTTTAGAGCCGGGCTATGTATTTACTCCTTTAAAGGTTTCCGTTGATTATGCAGACCGTGTATATTGTATTGCACAGAACATGTTTGAGGGAATTATGGTATTTGAAGCCAATGGCGAATTTACCGGATTTTTCGGAACGATTGAGGTAAAGATTTCTCTTTGGGAAAAATTCTGGAGAAGGCTGGCAACCAAAGAGGAACGATCCAAATCGCAGCTATTCATTCCTACGGAGTTTACCGGTATTGATGTTGACAGTGATGGATTTGTTTATGCGACAAATATTGATCTGGAGGGTCTTCAGGGAGTACGTCGGCTAAATCCCAGAGGTGAGGATGTTATCAAGCAGGGTGAAAATGAAAATGTCGGTGGTGATCTCTGGATAGAGGGTTCTACCGATTACAGCGGTCCTTCCCAGATTACGGACGTAGTTTATCGTGATAAGGGAATTTACTCCCTGTTAGACAGAAGAAGAGGCAGGGTGTTTACCTATGATCACGAGGGGAATCTGCTTTACATCTTTGGTGGCCTTGGTACGCAGGAAGGAACCTTTATGGCACCGGTCGCAATCGAATCTGTGGGTAATCAGATCGTTGTGCTGGATTCCAACAGAGCTTCCATTCTCAGATTTACTGCAACCGAATACGGCAGACTGATCAATGAGGCAGTTGGACTACGGTATGACGGAGATGAGACAAAGGCTGTAGAGATGTGGCGGGAAGTACTGAAACTTAATGAGAACTTCGAGCTTGCCAATACGGGAATCGGTAAGGCATACCTGACAGCAAAGGATAATGAAAATGCAATGTATTATCTGCGGCTTGGTATGAATAAAGAGTATTATTCCATTGCCTTTAAGCGCTACCGTAATGATATCTTAAAGGAGAATATGAATTACCTGTTAACAGGTATGGTAGTGATTATCATTGGTTACATGGTGGTTTCAAAGGTCGTGAAAAAGAAAAAGGGAATTGTAAAAGAGGAGGATTTGCTGAATGGCTAAATACTTTTCTAAAGAAAAATTTAAGTATCTCTGGTATACACTTTTTCATCCGATGGACGGATTTTACTGGATCCGTCGTAAGGATAAGGGGAGCCTGCCCATTGCAATTCTTCTGGTATTTTGTTTTT
This sequence comes from Lachnospiraceae bacterium, assembly GCA_051879415.1. Taxonomy (GTDB): domain Bacteria; phylum Bacillota; class Clostridia; order Lachnospirales; family Lachnospiraceae; genus NK4A136. The sequence continues at coordinate 39,554 of JBJELZ010000141.1, read as the reverse complement.
CCGTCTGTTTCTCATTAAACAGATATCTTGCCAGTTTTGTTGTAAATGATATCAACCCGAGAGATGTAAACTCCATTGCCGAGCTTGGTGGCGTTATGCTTCTGTATGCACTGCTTTGCGTGGGGAACTGGTCGATTACCTGTCTGATGAACGGGGAAGGAAGGATGAAGGATATTGCCATAGCGGTAGGTTATGCAACACTTCCGATGATACTTACCCTGATTCCGGCGACCATTATCAGTCGGGCGATTGCTGCAGATGAAGAAGCATTTTACTATATGATTGTTGCAATCGGAATTGCCTATGCTGCAATCTTATTGCTGATCGGAATTATGCAGGTCCATAATTATACACTGGGAAAAACACTGATTACCTTGTTTTTAACACTGATTGCAGTATTTATCATTATTTTCCTGCTGCTTTTGTTACTGAATCTAATCGGCCAGGTGTATAACTTCTTTTACAGTATTTATACAGAACTGATCTTTAGAACTTAAAGGAGGGGCATATGAAGCTGCCAAATCCATTTGCCAAAAAAAGCCATATCACTGAGGAAGAGGATGCTTACAAGGACAGATATGTCAAGGTTCCCAAAAAGAAGAAAAAGAAAATGGGAAAGCTTGGTAAATTCATGCTGTGCCTGCTGGGCGTTGTGCTGGTCGGTGTATTGATCTGGCTTGGTTATTATATGGTACATTACCAAAATTATAATGTATACCGTGATTATCTTTCCGGTTATGATTATGAAGAGGGGAAAGAATTTGTGCCCATTTCAGAAAGCAATCCCAGTGTGGAAGGCATGGTTCTTGTGGCAGAAAATGAATATCTGAAGCTTTACACCAATACGGAAACGGCAGAAATCGCTGTTTATGATAAGAGAAGCGGTGGAACAACATATTCCAATCCGGTGGACGCCAACGAAGATCCGATTGCCAATGGAACCAACAAGAATTATTTGAAATCCCAGTTCATCTTAGATTATTATAACAGCGCAAGAACACCGGGAACATTTGATTCTTATTCCGCTTCCGTTGCACTTGGGCAGGTAAGTGCAACGGCTTTGGAAAATGGAATCCGTTATACCTATAAGGTTGGAACAGCCTCAAATATGACAGGAATCGTACCTAAATATATCCGCCCCGGGGTATTGGATGATGTTATAGATGCACTGTCGGATGAGGAAGCGGAAGAGCTTGCCGGATATTTCAGGGAAAGTACCGCAGTTCCGGGTTTTATGGAGATTAAGAGCTCTATCACAGCCTCTGCTGCAATGCTTGCCAAGCTGAATGATATGTTTGAACGTGCCGGTTTTACCAGCGAGCAATATGTGGAGGAGTTGACAGAGGCGGGCATGGAAAGTCTTTTGTCACCTAACTTTATTGTAGAACTGGAGTACCGCCTTAATGGAGATGCACTGGATGTATCAGTTCCCATGTGTTCTTTGGAAGAAGGCGGCGGTGCAAAGATTTATCGTATTCAATTATTGAAATTTATGGGAGCAGCAGGCACAGGGGAAGAAGGTTATATGGTGGTGCCTAATGGCTCCGGCTCCATTATCAATTTCAATAACGGGAAGACAAATGTAGCTGATTATTCCCAGTATATTTATGGAATGGATCCGTTATCACAGGAATATACCGTACTGGAAAATGCTGAAAAAGCAAGACTTGCCTTGTTTGGAATTTCAGGTGAAAACAGGAATATTCTTGCAACGGTAGAGGATGGTGCAAGTCTTGCTTACATATCCGCCTCCGTATCCGGGAAGGTAAACAGTTATAATTATATTTACAGTTCCTTTGTTCTGCGTGGATTTGATACCTTATCCATGTTTGGTACAACAGGAAATGAGGCAGAGCTTCCGGTATTGGAGAAGGATCTTTATGATGTAAATCTTTCTGTCAAATATTCTTTCCTGGATGAGGAACATCAGGGATATTCCGGCATGGCCAATTATTACAGAGAAAGGCTAATTGCGGAGGGAATCCTGACAGAACGTGTAGAGGATACGGAACTGCCGTTTTACTATGATGTGATTGGTGGTGTAAAGCTGACATCACATATTCTGGGTGTACAGTATTTAAGTGTATATCCAATGACAACCTTTGAGCAGGCGGAGGAAATTTCCAATGATCTTGCAGCCAATGGTGTGACAAATCAGGTAATGAATTTTCAGGGATGGTTTAACGGAGGCTATTATCATAATGTAACAGACCGCATTAATGTACTTTGGAAGCTGGGTGGAAAATCAGGGCTTGAAGAACTGAGTAGTACCGTTGCATCCAACGGAGGTACCTTCTATGGTGATGTGGCATTCCAGAGAGTAACCTTTATTTCCAAGCATTTTCAGTATATGTTTGAATCTTCCAGATATTATGGAGCAGGCTATGTAGCTAATTTTGGACAGATCAATCCGGCAACCTTACGGCAGACTTCCGGTCTTGGTTATCAGGAGACAAAATATGATCTGATCTCACCGAAGTTCCTGCCTAGATATGTAGGTGAATTTGCAGAGCGGATTCCGAATTATGAGATTAGCGGTATTTCTTTACGCGATCTGGGTGATACCCTGCATTCAGACCGGAGAAGAACTAATGTGATTAACAGAGAAGAAGCGTTAGATGTTGTGCTGGGTCAGCTGGACCTTCTTGCTGCAACTGAGAAAAATATTATGGTCAATGGTGGTAACAGCTATGTCTTTGCCTATGCGGATGACATCATCAATGCGCCGATCAGGGATAATAATTACTTTATCATTGATCAGGATATTCCATTCTATGAGATGGTCATTCATGGATATATAAATTATTGTGGCGGACAGCTGAATATCGGAAGTACGGATGATCCACAGGAAGATCTGCTGCAAATGATCGAATATGGTGTAGCTCCTCATTATATTTTCACATGGGAGAAAGCAACCGAGATGAAGTACAGCGGTCTGAATATGTATTATTCTACAACCTATGCAAACTGGAGTCAGGATGCGGTAGAGACGTATCAGATTCTCAGCGAGGCATTGAATCCGGTGGTTGGAGCAGAGATGATTGGCCACGAAGTACTGGATAACGGACTACGTAAGGTTACTTATGACAACGGAATATGCATTTATGTAAATTATTCTAATACGGATTTGGAACAGGATGGTATTGTAGTTCCGGCAAAAGATTATGAGATAGGAGGAATGAACTGATGGAAGAGAAACAACTATCTCAGGAAGAAGCTGTAAAGACGGTAGAACAGAATACGAAAGATCATGCAGCAGAAGGTAATGCTGAGGTAAAACAGGTACAGCCGGATACTGCAGAATCGGGAAAGAAGAAAGAGGAAAACAGAAAATCGGAAAAGCCCCGAAAAGCAAGAAAGCCCATGGGACTTACAGCAAGAAGGACAATGCATGGATATCTGTTTATTCTGCCATGGCTGGTAGGTTTTATCGTTTTTTATCTTCGCAGCCTGTTTTTAACAATACAGTTTTCTTTATCTGAACTTTCGGTAGGGGCTGTAGGCGGTTATACACTGAAGTGGGTAGGTCTGGAAAATTATCTTTATGCATTCCGTGTACATGCGGAGTTTAAACAGATTCTGACGACCTCCATTGCAGATATGCTGATTGATGTGCCGCTGATTACCTTCTTCAGCCTGTTTATGGCACTGCTGTTAAATAAAAAGTTTCCGGGAAGAACGCTGGTGCGTGCAATCTTTTTCCTGCCGGTTATTTTAAATGCAGATGCTATTACGGCAGCTATGGAGTTATCCAGACAGATGATGGCGGGAGGTTTATCTTCTACCAGCAGTGAGCTTGCTGATGCAACATCATCTGCAGTCAATATAGAATATTATATTAAGCTGTTAGGTGATCTGGCATTGCCGGATGTGGTGTTAGAGTATATTGTAGAGGCAGTTAACCGGATTAGTGATATCATTACAGCCTCTGGTGTGCAGATTATTATTTTCATAGCTGCACTACAGTCCATTCCGGGCTCCATGTATGAGGTTGCCAAAATCGAGGGGGCAACGGCATATGAAACCTTCTGGAAGGTTACTTTCCCGATGGTAATGCCGCATATTATTACCAATGTAGTCTATACGGTTGTTGACAGCTTTACGGATAGTGATGTTGTTGATCTTGCCTATACAACGGCATTTGAAAAGAGCAATTATGGACTGAGTTCTGCCTTCAGTCTGATCAGTACGGTGGTGACCTGCCTGATACTGGTTATTGTGTGCAGATTCATACAGAAACGAACCTTCTATTACAATTAGGAAAAGGTATGAATGTTGAAAGGAGCAGGATAGCTGATGAGTTCCAAAAGTGCGGTAAGACAGGAAAAGAAATCTATATTGCAAAAATTTACGGAATACAAAAACGGAAAAGATTTTCATAATGATAAAAAGGGCTTTGCAGCCGGTGCTAAAAATCTGCTGATTAACATTTTTCGGTTTTTGATTATTGTTGGAATCAGTTATGTGATTTTGTCTCCGGTACTGGGAATTGTGGTTAGTTCCTTTTTCTCAGATGCAGATGCTTATAATCCGATGGTGTATATGATTCCGCAGGATCCGACAACAGCCCGATATGATCTGGTTATGGAACGTTTGGATTACTGGGTAACATGCGGAAAGACATTGTTATATTCTGCAACCCTGATGGTTATTCAGGTGGTAATCTGTTCTATGGTTGGATATGGTTTTGCAAGATTTAATTTTCCGGGTAAAAATCTGCTGTTTGCCTGTGTTGTTGTAATGATCGTAATTCCGACCCATACGATTATGTTGCCTTTATATACCACCTTTAAAAACTTTGATCCATTTGGTATAATGACATTAATCAAGGGTGCACCGATCAATCTGATGGGAACAAGTATCCCGATGTATATTATGACTGCGTTGGGGTGTGGTCTTCGTTCCGGTTTATACATATATATATTTAACCAGTTTTTCAGAGGTCTGCCGAAGGAAATTGAGGAAGCAGCCTTTGTAGATGGTGCCGGTGTCTGGTATACCTATTTCAGAATCATGCTGGTAAATGCGATGCCTTCCGTTATTACGGTAGCCGTATTTTCCATGGTATGGCAGTATAATGACACATTTTATGCGAATCTGTTCCTGATCAGTTCCGATGTGATTATCAGTAAGAAGATATCTACATTGCAGGCAACGATTGCCAATCTGGATAAGATTCTGGATCCTACTATTCAGGAGTTGTATCTGGATGCAGGAATTGTGCTGATCATGCTGCCTGTTGTATTAATTTATGTAGTATTGCAGAAGTATTTTATTGAAGGTGTTGAGAGAAGCGGTATCGTTGGATGATGCCCGTTTCTTTAAGCATAGATTAAAATAAATGCAGAAATTGCATTAAAAAGAAGGAGGATGAAAGGGTTGAAAGCAAAGAGATTTTTGACAGTATTGCTTGCAACGGCCATGGCAGTTGTCACACTTACAGCATGTGGTGGTGATGCTGCGGAAACCGGAAGCAGTACGGAAAATGCGGGAACAGAAGAAACTGTTTCTGCAGATGGTACAGGTGAGGTTGCCACACCTGTTGCAACAGAGGCAAGTGTTGATTTTGAAGATGGCAATTGTGGTTTCGTTAAGATGAACCTGTTAAAGGGTAGTCCGGATGAATCATTATTATCCGTTGTTGATTATAATGGTTCCAAGGCACTTTATGCAGAGAATGTTTCCGGTAAGTCAATGTTTATCGGAATCAATGTAAGTGCTCTTCTTGGAGATCAGGTTGCTGATGTCAGCACAATTACAATGGATATCGGAACAGAATCTGCAGATGGTTCCTTCTCTGCGACATCAGGTTATCTGTATGCTTATGCAGGAGAAGGTAATGAGGAAGTGAAATGTGATGCCTGGTCCGTTTATCTGGAGACACAGAATCCCAAGACAGCAACATTTGATGTATCAGGTGTTGGATTTGTAGCCGGAGCAGACAATTACATTATTCTTTCCAAGGAAACAGACAACAATGCAACAGCTGCAAGCATGTATCTTGATAACATTACATTCTTAGATGCAGCAGGTAATGTACTTACAGCAGATACTACCGTAGACTTTGGTTCACCGGCAGGATTTGAAAGTGCAGGAACAGATCTTTCCAACCTGTGTGCAATGACAGATGTTGTTACCTTTGAAGGTTTTGAAACCAGCGCTGATGCATGGTCACAGGCAGGATATGCAATGCCGCAGGAAGTTCTTGATGCACTGGTACCGGGTTCCGTTGTTCAGATCGAGTATACATCTGAGACAGGTGATATGTGGATCGTTATGAACGAGGCAGAGGCAGGATGGTCAAGAGTTGGTGTTGGCAATATTGACGGAAGCGAATCATCCGCAGCATATATCAACAACTCAAAGAATATCTGTCAGGTAACTTATGAACAGATCGCAGAAAAATGTGGTGATGATGTATCTACCTGGGGATCCACAATGCAGTGTGAGGCTTCCGGAGCATGGCAGGTATTCAGCGTAAAGGTTGGACAGAGAGCACCTCATTATGCTGTAGCTGATGCAGTTACCTTTGAAGGCTTTGAAACAAAGGGAGACGCATGGTCACAGGCAGGCTTCACAATGCCGCAGGAAGTTCTTGATGCACTGGTACCGGGCTCAATTGTAGAGATCAGTTATACATCTGAGACAGGTGATATGTGGATCGTTATGAACGAGGCAGAGGCAGGATGGTCAAGAGTCGGAGTTGGTAATATTGATGGCAGCGGTTCTTCTCCTGCAGTATTTGATGGCAGCAAATGTTATGTAACTTATGAACAGATCGCAGAAAAATGCGGTGATGATGTATCTACCTGGGGATCAACAATGCAGTGCGAGTCCTCCGGAGCATGGGAAGTATATGGTGTGAAGGTTGGTACTGCTGTAGAGTTCCAGATGGTAAATACACCGGTTGTATTTGAAGGCTTTTCAACAAAGGGAGATGCATGGTCACAGGCAGGCTTCACAATGCCGCAGGAAATTCTTGATGCATTGGTTCCCGGTGCAGTTGTAGAAATTACTTATACCTCAGAGTCAGGTGATATGTGGATTGTTATGAATGAAGCAGAAGCAGGCTGGTCAAGAGTTGGTGTTGGTAATATTGACGGAAGCGCAAGCTCTCCTGCAGCATTTGACGGTATGACATGTCAGGTAACCTATGAGCAGATTGCAGAGAAATGTGGCGATGATGTAGCTACCTGGGGATCAACAATGCAGTGTGAATCCTCAAGTGCATGGGAAGTATATTCTGTAGCTGTATGGCAGAATGTAGAATAAATTATCATACAATCAAATATATTAAGGAGGAATTACATGAAAAGCTTAAAAAGATTTTTGGCTCTTGGTCTTGCCGCAGTAATGACGATGTCTTTAGCTGCTTGTAATGGCGGGGCTGCAGAGTCCACAGAGACAGGAACAGAAACCGCTAATGGCGGAGCTGACGTAACAGCAACTACAGGTGGTGTAGAGCATCTTGATGCAGACGGCAACAGAGTGATTTTGATGGCATGCTGGTGGGATCGTTACTATGACAGTGATGATACAGCACTTGATGATGATCCTTCTTTTGCTTATACAGAGGATGGAGAAGTTAAGACAGCAGATCAGATGAGATTTGATGTTGTAGCACAGATTGAAGAAAAATATAATGTTAAGATTCAGTGGATTAATCTGACTTATGATGGTCAGAAAGAGTCCATCAACAACTCTATCCTTGCAGGAGCTCCGGATGCAGACGTTTATCTGGTTGACCTTGCAATGGGTGTTCCGGCAGCATTAAATGGTTATTGTGTTGATTTGAAGACAGTACTTCCGGAGGACAGTGATCTGTTTACAGATCAGATCAACATGAGTTATCTGGAACTGGGTGATGGTTCAGCTTGTCTGCTTCATCCGGTTGCTGCAGAATCTACAGTAGAAGCAACTTATCCGCTGGCATTCAATGTTCAGCTGTTAGAGGATGCAGGTCTTGAGGATCCCCGTGATCTGTATGAAAGAGGAGAATGGACCTGGGATAAGTTCAATGAGTATGCAACAGCATTGACAAAGGATACAGATGGTGATGGTGTAACTGACCAGTACGGTTATGCAGGTTTCGAGCAGGAAACAGCAATGTGTCTGTTCATGAGTAATGGTGCATCCATTGCATCCGGTACTACACAGACTCTGACAGATGCAAAGGCGGGCGAAGCACTTCAGCAGATGTATGATATGTATAATACCTTTGGATACTGCAAGCCTTACAATATGGATGATACTTCAGGTGACAGCCGTAATGAATATACGGCAGGTAATATCGGTTTCTGGCCCTGTGCTGCATGGATCAACTCCGGTAACAATGACTATCCTACAGACGGTACTGTTGGTGTATCCTTTGATACCGCATATGTAGCATGGCCTGTTGGACCAAGCGGAAATGCTGAAACCAATGCACAGAAGCTGACAAGTGGTTCTTACTATATGATCCCTGTAGGAATTAAGGATCCGGAACTTGTTTATAACGTATTCTATGATTGGTGCAACTACTACAACGGTGATACAACGGTTCGTGATGACAGAGAAGCTTTGTGGTGGTGGTATCAGTCAACCGGCTCTAAGACAGAGTATCAGGATGCAAACTTCGAGTGTATGTTCAATGCAGGTATGCATGAAGCATTTGACTTGTGGCAGAACCTTGGAATTGAATATGATTTCAAATCCCTGATCGCAGGTGAGATGACACCGGCTCAGTTCCAGGAAACATATAAGCAGCAGATTCAGGACGGTCTGGATAGCTACTTTAACTAAAAAGATTGCCCGCATCCAACAGGGTGCGGGCATTTTTTGAAGAAACATGATTATAGAAAGGCAAGATTCTGATGCGTAACTTTTTTGCTCTGGATGGTCCTTTTTCCAGATTTATGAATACCTTGGGTAATATCATATGGACAGGTCTGCTCTGGCTTATTTTTTCACTCCCGGTACTGACAATGGGATGTGCAGCCTGTGGGGCATACCATGCAGCGAAGGTGGGAATCAGAGAACAAAAAAGTTATATTACCAGGGAATTCTTTATTGGATTTAAGGAAAACTGGAGAACAGCCTTAGGAGTGCAAACGGGTAATCTATTCTTTTTTGCATGGCTCATATTTGACTGTATTTATCTTTATGGATATGGAACAGAGTATGCATTGGTTATTTCTTATGTTTTATATGGGATTTTTGCAATCGCACTGGGAGTAAACTTCTTTTATTATCCCTGTCTGATGACATTTGAAGGGAATTTCTTTGAAATATTTAAAATAGCGGTATATATGACTTTTCGTCATCTGCTTACGACCATAGTTTTGGTGGGACTGATTCTGGCAGCAGTTTTATGTGTTTATCTGATGCCATGGAGTATATTGATCGTACCTGGATTATGGTGGTATGCAGGAAGCATTCTGGTGGATCGTGCCATACAAAAGGATACCCAGGGCGATTAAATATTTATGAAATAAGATAGGTAATTGCGAAACTGTTATTTTTCTATGTCTCTCTGTGCAATATGCATAAAATGCTCCGTACCTGCTGCGCGATAATGCCGCATTATTATGCATATTGTCCAGCTTTGTATAGAATACTTTGCGTTTCGCAATTACCTATATGAAATAAGTTGTTGTAAGGGGATTTGGAAAGGAGAGCTATGATGGAAAAGGATATGATACTGTCTTTGTCGGACGGTATGGTTAACCGTGGCAACTGGGAACGGATCAAAAAGGTAATGCGTCGTGCAGCAAAGGGTGAGAAACTGACCATTGCTTTTCTGGGTGGATCAATCACGCAGGGATGTCTGTCCAGTGTACCGGAAAAATGTTATGCTTATCTGACCTATCTTTGGTGGAAACAAAAATATCCGGAGGCAGAAATAAAATATGTGAATGCCGGAATTGGTGGAACAACTTCCCAGTTCGGTGTGGCGAGAGTGGATCGGGATGTGATGCAGTATGAGCCGGATCTGGTTTTTGTGGAGTTTTCCGTGAATGATAAGAATACGGAATTTTTCAAAGAAACATATGAAGGGCTGCTTCGGCATATCTATGGAGCGGAAGCGGAACCTGCTGTGATGATCATCCATAACATCAAGTATGATGACGGTCTGACTGCAGAGGAGATTCATAAGGCACTTGGAGAATACTATCAGATTCCCTGCGTCAGTATGCAGTCAACGATCTATGCGAAGATGAAAGCAGGTGGATTTACCAGTCGGGATGTTACGGAGGATGATCTTCATCCAAATGATACAGGACATCAGATGCTGACAGATGTAATTACTTATTATCTGGAACAGATTGACAGGGAAAGAGATCTAGAGGAAGAAAATGTCCGGATGCCGCTGCCTGTGACTGCCAATAGGTATGAGCATTCTATCCGGTATCAGAGTAAGGATATTACTCCTAAGATGGAGGGGTTCCTTCCGGATACCAGGGAGAAGGAATATTATACCGATATTTTCAAAGGCGGCTGGACGGCCGGAAAGCAGGATTCTTATATTGAATTTACACTCGAAGGCAGTGAGATTGCCGTACAGTTCCGTCAGTCTGTTGCAAAGCCTGCTCCGGTTGCCAGAGCAGTGGTGGATGGAGATGAGGAACATGCGGTTGTTCTGGATGCCAATTTCGAGGAGGACTGGGGAGATAATCTTGCTCTTACGACAGTGCTTTTTCATGGGGAAAACAGGACGCATAAGCTTGTTATAACAATTGCAGAGGCTCATGAGGAGGACGCAGCGGATTTTTACCTGACATCAGTGATTGTATCACGCTGATTCAGAAATTTTACCTGATTATTTAAATTACCGGGTAATTACGAAATCATGATTTTTTCAAAGGAGATATGTAAAATATATAAAAATCGACATTAGCTGCGTAGCAGGTACGGAGATTTTTATATATTTTACATATCTTCAACAACAAGAAAATACGTTTCGCAATTATCTATATCTAAATTATGAAAGAGAGGAAAAAAATATGTTTCGTGATGATTTTGTATGGGGCGTTTCTTCCAGTGCCTATCAGATTGAAGGAACCGATCCCGAGGATGGAAGAGGAAAAAATATCTGGGATGATATGCCTGGGATGGGCAAGATTGACGGAGGAAGGAATGCATTAACTGCCTGTGATCATATGCATCGCTATGCAGATGATTTCAGAATGTTAAAGCACCTGAATATCAAAGCATACCGTTTTTCAGTCAGCTGGCCGCGCATTATGCCGGATGGAACGGGACGTGTCAATGAGAAGGCAATTGCAATGTACCGGGATATGATCATGGAAATGAAAAAGAATGGCATTACGCCATATCTGACTATGTATCACTGGGATCTTCCACAGGCGCTGGAGGACCGGGGCGGATGGCTGAATGAAGAAGTGATCCAGTGGTTTGGCGATTATGCAAAGGTTATCGCAGAGAATTTCACTGATATCTGTGATTATTTTATCACGTTGAATGAGCCGCAGTGTTTTGTCGGACTTGGTTATGACAGGGGAGTACATGCACCGGGTAAGGAACTTCCGACCAAAGATGTATTCCAGATTGCACATAATGCACTTCGTGCACATGGTCAGGCAGTGATTAATCTTCGTAAATATGCAAAAAAGGACATTCAGATTGGATATGCACCTACCTGTGGAGTTGCAATTCCTGCCAGCAGAAAGCCGGAGGATATTGAAGCTGCAAAGAAGGTTTATTTCGGCTTTTATCAGGATATTGACAACTGGTCATGGAATGTTGCATGGTTCTCCGATCCGGTATTCTTAGGGAAATATCCGGAAGAGGGCTTAAAGAAATATGCGGAATATCTGCCGGAAATTACAAAAGAAGATATGGAACTGATTCATCAGCCATTGGATTTTATGGGTCAGAATATTTATAACGGTTATTATATCAGTGCGGATGAAAATGGTAATCCTGTATGGGATACCACACCGGATGGTGCACCGATCACAGCATCCAAGTGGCCTAATACGCCGGAATGCCTTTACTGGGCCGTTAAGTTTGTTTATGAAAGATATGGACTTCCGATTTTTATTACAGAAAATGGAGTATCCTGTGCCGACAATATGGCACTGGATGGAAGAGTGCATGATAATGAAAGAATCGAGTTCTTAGATCAGTATCTTTCAGCATTGCAGATGGCAGTTGATGAGGGGGCAGATGTCAGGGGATATTTCCTGTGGACATTCCTGGATAATTTTGAATGGGAAAAAGGATACGCAGAGCGGTTTGGTTCCGTCTGGGTTGATTTTGCCACACAGCAGAGAACTGCAAAGGATTCCGCCTTTTGGTTCCAGAAAACAGCTGAGTGTAATGGACGTAATCTTTCCATCAATCAGAAACCGCGTCAGATTTTATATCTGCAGCCCAAGTTTGTAGAACGAATCTGGGGTGGCAACCGCCTGAAAACAGAATGGGGATATGATACGGAGTTAGAGGATCATATTGGAGAATGCTGGGCAATCAGTGCGGCACCGGAAGCTGATTGTGAAGTCACCAGTGGAGTTTATCGGGGAAAAACATTGTCCCAGCTTTGGAAGGAAGTACCGGAATTGTTTGGTAATTTCCCGTCTGAGAAGTTCCCGCTTCTGGTCAAGCTGATTGATGCAAAGGATGACTTAAGTCTCCAGGTTCATCCGGAAGACAGCTATGCGAAGGAACATGAAAATTCCCTGGGCAAAAAGGAATGCTGGTATATCCTGGACTGCCCGGAAAATGCGCGGTTGGTAATGGGAAATAAAGCGACGGATCGTAAAGATCTGGAAAACAAGATTATGAATGCCCAGTGGAAGGAATTAATCAATGAAGTGCCTGTGAAGAAGGGAGATTTTGTACAGATTGATCCCGGAACACTGCATGCAATTAAAAATGGCTTCTTTATCATAGAAATACAGCAGAACAGTGATATTACATACCGGATTTACGATTATGACAGATTGTCCAATGGAAAACCGAGAGAGCTGCATATCCGCCAGGGGCTGGATGTATTGACTGTGCCGAATCTGCTTGGGGAAAATGACGTGATTCACCCGGAAGACAAAAAGGATGAATTACAGCAGCTGGTATGTACTGACCGTTATATTGTATGGAAATTATCAGTAACACAACCGACACTGATCGATAACAGTCATCCATTCCTGCTGATGAGTGTGATTGAAGGAGATGGTCTTGTCAATGGTGTACTGGTAAAGAAGGGGGCACATTTTATTGTACCCAATGGTATTCCGGAATGCAGACTGCAGGGTGATATGACGCTGATTATTTCAACTCCGGTAGTATCTTAGCATGAGTTTTTGAGATAATGATGATGAGATGTGGGTGGCAAAAGTCCTTTCACAAAAATTAAAATGGTAGATCGCATATAACAAATACTTTCATGACATTTTGCGCTGTGGAGATGAGACTCTAAAAATCGTGGAAGCCATTGCTGAACACGATTTTTGCTCTTTGAGGCTCATCGCAACGGTTAGCGCATAGGAATGAAAGCATTTGTTATATGCGATCTGCCATGAGAGATTTTGAAAAAGGACTTTTGGCACCCACATCAACATAAAAGACTTAAAGAATAGTAAAAATTGGATTTTATGTAAAATATCCGAAAAAAATTTGCTGAAATAAGGATTGGCGGTGCGGAGAAAATCTGATACAATAGGAGTGCTTTGTGTAGTATCACTATGACGCAGATGAAAGTGAGGACAGAAACATGGGTGGTTTTTTTGGCGTAGCAGCGCAGGAAGATTGTACCTTTGATCTTTTCTTTGGTGTGGATTATCATTCCCACTTAGGAACAAGGCGCGGCGGTATGGCAGTCTATGGAAAGGATGGATTTAATCGTTCCATTCATAATATAGAAAATTCTCCATTCCGTACAAAATTTGACAAAGATGTACAGGAAATGCATGGATATTATGGAATTGGTTGTATTTCCGATTATGAACCGCAGCCGTTGATCGTTCGTTCCCATCATGGAACCTATGCACTGACAACTGTCAGCAAGATCAACAACGTGGATGAATTATGTAAGATGCTGTTTGACAACGGGCACTCCCATTTCCTGGAGATGAGTGGCGGAGATATTAATGCAACCGAGTTAATCGCCTCTTTGATTAATCAGAAAGAAAATCTGATTGACGGAATTAATTATGCCCTGGAAGTGGTAGATGGTTCCATTTCTCTTTTGCTGATGAATCAGAACGGTATTTATGCGGCAAGAGACAAATATGGAAGAACACCGATTGTGATTGGAAAGAAGGAAAATGCTTTTTGTGCTTCCTTTGAAAATTTTGCATATCGTAATCTGGGTTACAATGATTATAAGGAACTTGGACCGGGAGAAATCGTGGTCCTTACCGATAAGAATTGTATTACCTTGAAAGCACCCGGAAAGGATATGAAGATATGCACCTTCCTGTGGGTTTACTATGGTTATCCTGCCAGCTCCTATGAAGGGATTAGTGTAGAACAGATGCGTTATAACTGTGGTGCCAAGATGGCACAGAGAGATAATGTAAAGCCGGATATTGTTGCCGGGGTGCCGGATTCCGGAACAGCACATGCTGTCGGATATGCCAATGCATCCGGTGTTCCGTTCTCCAGACCATTTATCAAATATACACCGACCTGGCCCCGTTCTTTTATGCCGACCATGCAGAGCCAGCGTAATCTGATTGCCAAAATGAAAATGCTGGCAGTGGAGGATCTGATCCGGGATAAGAGTCTTCTGTTAATCGATGACTCCATCGTCCGGGGAACACAGCTACGGGAAACAACAGAATTCCTGTATCAGAGTGGTGCCAAAGAGGTACACATCCGTCCGGCCTGCCCGCCCTTATTATATGGATGTAAATATCTTAACTTCTCCCGTTCCTCCTCTGAGATGGATCTGATTACCAGACGGGTCATTGCCCGGTTGGAAAATGGAAATGTAACGGATGAAGTGTTACAGAAGTATGCAGATCCTGAGACCGAGGAATATGAGAACATGGTAGAAGAGATCCGTAAGGAACTGAACTTTACTTCCCTGCGTTTCAACCGTCTGGATGATATGCTGGAAGCTGTTGGAATTGATAAATGCAAGCTTTGCACCTATTGCTGGGATGGCAAAGAATAAAAGGGAAACTAAGTAATTATCTTATTGTGCAAATAAAAGCGGCGTATGAGAAGAATCCCATACGCCGTTTTTTATTTGATATATAGATGATACGGGGGCAAAAGCCCGTTAAAAAACTTTAAATAGAAGAATACACAAAATAAATGGGATGAATGACATTTTGCGCTATGGAGATGAGACTCTAAAAATCGTGGAAGCCATTGCTGAACACGATTTTTGCTCTTTGAGGCTCATCGTAATGTTTAGCGCATAGGAATGAAAACCATTTATTTTGTGCATTCTAGCAAATAATAAGTTGTAAATAGGGCTTTTGCCCCAATAACTATAGATAAATATATTGAAAATTATCCGAGAATTGCCTGATCGTTGGTAAATTCTTTGCCGCTTGCTGCTTCAAATTTATGGAGCAGATCTTCTACGGTAAGATGCTGCTTTTCTTCCCCTCGGATATCCAAGGTAATTTGTCCCTCATTTAACATGATCAGACGGTTACCATGAGCAATGGCATCACGCATGTTGTGTGTAATCATCAATGTGGTAAGATGATCCCTGTTAACCACCAGATCCGTAGTTTGCAGAACCTTTTCTGCCGTTTTCGGATCAAGAGCAGCGGTATGCTCATCTAAAAGAAGAAGCTTCGGCTTCTGAAGGGTAGCCATCAGAAGTGTTAGTGCCTGACGCTGACCACCGGATAACAGTCCGACTTTGGAGGTCATGCGGTCTTCCAGACCAAGACCGAGAATCTTTAAGTATTCCCGATATTCTTCTCTTTCCTTTTTGGTAATACCTGATCTTAACGTACGGCTTTGCCCACGTCTTTTTGCTAAGGCAAGATTTTCTTCAATTCCCATAGTGGCAGCGGTTCCTGTCATAGGATCCTGGAAAACACGTCCCAGATACTTTGCCCGCTTGTGTTCAGAAAGCTTTGTAACATCAATGCCATCAATAATGATCTGTCCTTCGTCTACCGGCCATACACCTGCAATGGCGTTCATCATAGTGGATTTTCCTGCACCGTTACCGCCGATGACTGTTACGAAGTCACCGTCTTCCAAGGTTAAGGAAAAATTATTCAATGCGATTTTTTCATTGACTGTTCCGGGATTAAAAACTTTCGTTACATTCTTAATTTCCAGCATTGTCAGCACCTTCCTTTCTCACTACTTTACTTTTGGAATGTTTACTCTTCCAATAAGGGATTGCAAGGAATACTGCAACTACAGCAGCGGATAACAATTTCAGAAGGTCGGTATCCACACCCAGCCAGATAACGGTCTGCAATACGAAATAGTAAAGAATAGAACCAAAGGCCACGCCAACCAGTTTTAAAGCAAAGTTTTTAAAGATCCTTCCAAAGATAGCTTCGCCAATAATGACTGCAGCCAGTCCGATGACAATGGTACCACGTCCCATGTTGATATCTGCAAACCCCTGATACTGGGCAAGCAGTGCACCGGAAAGACCAACCAGCCCGTTGGAAATCATCAATCCAAGAACCTTGGACAAATTCGTATTGATACCCTGGGCTCTGGCCATGTTGCCGTTACATCCGGTAGCACGCAGGGCACAACCGAGTTCTGTTCCAAAGAACCAGTAAAGGATGGCTACCACCAGAAGAATCACGATGGCAACAATCAGAATCGTATTTTTATAAAATGCAACTTTCTTAATATATCGTAAAGAAACTAAAAGATCATATTTGTCAACGTTAATTGCCTGATTGGCCTTTCCCATGATTTTCAGATTGATGGAGTAAAGACCAAGCTGCGAAAGAATACCGGCAAGGATGGCAGGTATTCCCATAGAAGTATGTAAGAAGCCTGTAACCAGTCCGGTCAGCATTCCGGCAAGGGTTGCTACCAGCATGGCAACAAATACATTGTGCCCCGAGAGCATCATCATAATACAGACAGCACCGCCTGTACACAAAGAGCCGTCCACTGTCAGGTCGGCTACATCAAGAATTCGGTAAGTAATATAAATGCCAATGGAAGTAATTCCCCAGATCAGTCCCTGTGCAAGAGCACCGGGCATTGCATTTATCAGATTTAATACATTCATTCATTTCCTCCAGATTACACATCAATGATAAACAGTAAGGTTTCTTTGAAGAAAGGCAGCGGGAGGATTTCTCCCACTGCCTCGTGGTCCGGACGACAACATGAAAATCAGGCTGCCACCGGTTCATTTTCCTTGGAATCAGCAGATTATTCGCTGATTGCTGTATATCCTTCCGGAACAGTAATACCTAAGGTTTCACAAATAGAAGGATTGTAAATCTTTGTAAAGTTCGGTGCATATTCGATCGGCATGGTAGAGATATCTTCACCATTTAAGATTTTGATTGCCATATTACCGGTTGCAACACCAAGATCATAGTAGCTGATGGATAAGGTTGCAACACCGCATCCACGGCAGATTCCTTCTTCACCTGCTACAACAGGAACGCCTGCAGGAAGACAGATGTTGTTTAACAGCTCTGCGTTGGAAGCTACAGTGTTATCTGTAGGAACGTAGATGACATCTGATTCATTAGCAGCGGTTGTTGCTACAGAAGAAAGGTCGTTGGAATCGGAGAATGCATAATAGGTACAGGTATAACCCATTTCCTCAAGGAAAGTCTTGATGGTATCTACCTGATACTGTGAGTTTGCTTCTGCTGAGCAGTAAAGCAGACCTACAGTCTTGGCATCCGGGAATAATTCCTGAATCATGGCAGCCTGACCGTCCAAAGGAGCAAGGTCAGAAGTACCGGAGATGTTTCCACCTACTGTACCGTTGAAATCACTCAGCTCAAGAGCAACACCGTACTCTGTTACAGAAGTTCCGAGAATAGGAATTTCATTGGTACCAGCTGCAGCTGCCTGAAGTGCAGGAGTAGCATTGGCAAGGATCATGTCAACGTTGTTGGAAACGAAACCGTTTACGATGGTAGAACAGGTATTGGAATCACCCTGTGCATTCTGCTCATCAAATGTTACCTTGTCGCCGAATTCTGCTGTCAGGGTATCCTTAAATCCCTGTGTAGCAGCATCCAGTGCTTCATGCTGTACTAACTGACAGATACCGATCACATAGCTTGCATCAGAATCTGCTGCTGAGCCTTCAGAAGATGTTTCTGTTCCGGCTCCGCCACACGCCATTAAAGAACAAACCATAATAGCGCACAAAAGAATTGATAAAAACTTTTTCATAATGGCCTCCTCATTAGGTATATTATATTATGGTACAAATACATACCACGCCCACAAGTATACAGCTTTAAAGCGTTAAAGTCAATTGCTATAAAATATCTTTGTTATTTAAGGGAAGATATGGTAATATAAAATAGATAAGAGAAAGATAAAACAGGAATTAGGAGAAACAGAAGGATGACAGTATCAGAGAGTGTCCAGCAGATGGAAAAAAACAGAAAAACATTGAAAACCTGGGAACGACTGATGGTTGGATTGTTCGTTGGATTCTTTGTTCTTATTCTGGTAATTGCGTTCGTGCTTCCCGACTATGCCGGTATCCTGATCGGAGTAGGTTTTGGGCTGGTATTTGTAGGTGTTTTTGTGGCTTCCTTTGCTACGTCAGGAAAAAACAGAGAACTTCGAAAAATGTATAAAGAAACTTTTGTTGCACCATTGCTGGAAGAATATTTTGTTCATCCTTCCTATCAATATGAGCTGGGATTTAGCCGGGAGGTGGTTGCTTCCTTTCAGCTGGCAGTGATGTCTAATGTTTTTCGTTCCAGTGATTATCTGACAGGAACCTGCAAAGGAATTCCCTTCTGCCAGGCAGATGTTAAGATCAGTCACAGAATGCAGGGCAGAAACGGAAAAGGGGGAAGAACGATACCATATTTCCGGGGACGGATGTTTATTTTTGAACTGCCTGGAAGGAAAGTACAGCCGGTCAGCATCTTTTCAAAAAATTTTAAATATGCAGACAGACAGCAGGCGGGCAATGGTCTTGGCTTGTTCCAGACAGGTAATCCTGCACTGGATTGCAATGTAGATGTTATGGCAGTGGATGGTCAGGACATCAGTTATCTTCTGACCCCGCAGATGGTAGAACAGATTCTGCAGCTGCATAATGTCTATGGGGATCTGGGAATGAATTTCAGAAATGAAAAATTATATTTGTGTTTCCACTGTGAATGGGATGCATTTGATGCGGATATGAAACAACCGATTGAGTACCGGCAGGAAAGAGAAAAGATACAGCACGACCTGCAGCCGATTCTGGATATGGCAGAGGCATTAAACTCCATACCGCAAAGATAACGGAAAGGATAGAAAGACATTGATTATAAAGAATGCAAGGCTGATCAATCCTGCAGATGGCAGGGATGAATTATGTAATATTATCATAAAGGATGGTATCATTGCCGGGATTGAAGGCTGTTCATCAAAACAGAATCCGGAAGATGCCCTGCCTTTGGAGGAAACCTCCGGTGATAAGGAAATTCTGGATGTAAACGGGTGTATTGCGGCTCCCGGGCTGGTTGATGTTCATGTACATTTCAGAGACCCTGGTTTTACTTACAAGGAAGATATTGCAACCGGCAGTATGGCTGCAGCAAAGGGTGGATATACCAGTGTGGTATTGATGGCCAATACGAATCCTGTGGTGGATCAGGAAGAAACGCTTCGCTATGTTCTTGAACAGGGAGAAAAGACAGCCATTCATGTATACTCCTGTGCCTGTGTAACAAAAGGAATGCAGGGGAAAGAACTGGTGGATATGAAGCAGCTGCATCAGTGTGGTGCTGTGGGATTTACAGATGATGGGAAACCGATTATGGACAGCAGGGTTGTAAAGGAAGCAATGGAGCAGACAGCAGCGCTGGATGTGCCGATCAGCTTTCATGAGGAAGATCCGTTATTGATTACCAATAACGGAATCAACCGGGGAAAGATTTCTGAACAATTAGGAATTGGAGGATCTCCGAGAGAAGCGGAGATTACCATGATTCAGAGAGATATTGAAATTGCCCTGCAGACCGGGGCTTCCATTGATATTCAGCATATCAGTACAAAAGAGGGTGTTGAACTGGTCAGGCAGGCGCGGAAACAGAGTAAGAAGATTCACGCGGAAGCAACGCCGCATCATTTTTCCCTGACAGAAGAAGCGGTATTGCAGCATGGTACACTTGCCAAAATGAATCCGCCTCTTCGGACAGAGGAGGACAGGATTGCCATTATTGAAGGCTTGAAGGATGGGACGATTGATCTGATTGCAACGGATCACGCGCCACACAGTGAAGAGGAAAAGTCCAAACCTCTGACGGAGGCACCAAGCGGAATCCTTGGACTTGAGACAGCACTTCCGCTTGCGGTTACCAATCTGGTACATGCCGGTCATCTGACGATGATGGAGATGATTGACCGGATGAGTTACGCACCGGCAAAACTTTATCACCTGAATGCCGGTTCCGTGGAAGTCGGAAAGCCTGCGGATATTGTAATATTCAATGAACAGGAAAAGGGACAGGCAGGACCATTTTTATCTAAGTCACAGAACTCTCCGTTTGCCGGAGAACAACTGGATAGCGTTGTGCAATATACCATTTGTGGCGGGAAACTGATCTATTCCAAATAAAGAAACTAAAGGAATGAAAGTATGAGGATAGCAGAGATATGACTGCTGCAAAAAAGAAAAAGATCAGAAAACTTACAGGTATTCTGGCAGTAATTATTGCAATGTTTCAGATGATAACGCTGGTCAGTACAGTCCTGGCTTATTATAAAGGCGAAGATATTACCATGATGTTTTCCTATAGCAATCAGACGCTGGCACTGGCGATTACTGCAATGGTTGTAGCTGCCCATGGACTGATTGGGTATGCCTGTCTGAAATGCAGAAGAAATGGGATTCTGCTTCTTGGCATTTCCCTGCTGGTTGTGGATGGCGTTATGAACTATGGTATGACACTGGCAAAGCTGATAGAAGGGGCTTTGTGTGCCGGTGGCTGGAATTATATCAGTGCGCAGCCATTTTATACCTGGCCAAGAGGTGCTTTTTATCCGCTGGCATGGATTTTGATGCTGATATATGCGTGGATTGGATTTAGCAGGAAGAAGGATGTATTACAGAAAATCTGGTGGATTCCCGGAGCCTGTCTGGCAGTATATTATCTGGTAGGAAATTATGTAAGCATTTCTCTGATGTGTAAAATCTGGCCAATTTACATAGAGGCCGGAAATGTGGATATGATTCTGATTAATGTGATTGATATTGTGCTTATGACTGTGGCTGCCGGAGGATATTGTGCAGAAGCACTGGGACTTGGAAAATGGTTATACTGTGGTGGAAAATCGTGCAGGAAGAAACAGGCAGCAGAGCAGGACAATCAATCAGTAAAATGACCGAATGCAGAAAGGATATTATATTATGGCAAAAAGAAAAGAGACAGCCGGAATCTACAATCAGGAATCACTGGCACCGGGTATATTTTCCATGACGATTGAGACTGACATGGCAAAGGAAGCAAAAGCAGGGCAGTTTCTGGGTATCTATACAGGGGATCCCAGCCGTCTTCTGGCAAGACCGATCAGTATTTGCGATGTTGATCCTGAAAAAGGACTGATCAGAATGGTATACCGTGTCAGCGGTAAAGGAACCAGAGAATTGTCAGAATATTGTTCCGGTAAGAAACTGGATATTCTGGGTGTTCTGGGAAACGGTTATGATATTTCTGTTACGGAAGGGAAACGTACCATTATCATAGGCGGCGGTATCGGGATTCCGCCAATGCTTCTGGCAGCAAAATCCGTGCCCGGAGAAAAAGAAATTGTTTTAGGCTATGCAGATGCCAATACTTTCTTAAAGGATGAATTTGACCGGCAGGGCAGGGTACATATTGCAACAATGGATGGAAGCATTGGAACAAAGGGAACAGTAATTGATGCCATAAAGGCGGAAGGGATTGACGGTGATGTTATTTTTGCCTGCGGTCCCATGCCAATGCTTCGTGCTATTAAGGAATATGCTGCGGAACATCATATAAAAGCATATATTTCCCTGGAGGAACGTATGGCTTGCGGAATCGGTGCATGTCTGGGGTGTGTCTGCAAGACTGTAAAGAAGGATGCACATACCCATGTGAATAATACAAGAATCTGTACAGAGGGTCCTGTATTTGATGCTGAGGAGGTGGAGATCTGATGAATACAAAAGTGACGATTGCCGGTGTGGAATTGAAAAATCCGGTTATGACAGCCTCCGGTACTTTTGGCTCGGGGCACGAATACAGTGAGATGGTTGATCTGAACCGGCTAGGAGCCGTTGTAACAAAGGGTGTGTCTGCAGTACCGTGGCCCGGCAATCCTACACCGAGGATTGCAGAGGTGTATGGAGGAATGCTCAATGCGATCGGCTTACAGAATCCCGGCGTGGATGTGTTTATAGAACGTGATATTCCATTTTTGAAGCAGTTTGATACAAAGATCATCGTAAATGTCTGTGGAAAAACGGTAGAGGAATATCTGCAGGTTGTTGAGAAATTAAATGACCAGCCGGTGGATCTGCTGGAAATCAATGTTTCCTGCCCGAATGTGAAAGAAGGTGCACTTGCTTTTGGACAGGATGCAAAAGTTCTGGAGCGTGTGACAGCACAGATCAAAAAAGAATCCAGAAAACCGGTGATTATGAAGCTGAGTCCCAATGTTACGGATATCAAGGAAATGGCAAGGGCAGCAGAGGCAGGAGGTGCAGATGCGGTATCCTTAATTAATACCCTGATTGGTATGAAGATTGATATCAACAAAAAATCCTTTGTTCTTGCAAACAAGACAGGTGGATTTTCCGGACCGGCAGTAAAACCGGTAGCAGTTCGTATGGTATATGATGTTGCTCATACAGTGAAGATTCCTGTAATCGGTATGGGAGGAATCGGAAGCGGGGAGGATGCAGTTGAATTTCTGCTGGCAGGTGCGACAGCGGTGTCCGTAGGAACGATGAATTTTGTAGATCCTACTACCACAATAAAGGTGGCAGACGGCTTAGAATCCTATATGAAGAAATTCGGGCATGAGGATATTCACGAGATCATCGGGGCAGTACATTAAAACAAGATGCCGGAGCAAAAGCCTATTCAAAAACCTGAGCTGGCAGATTGTGCAAAATAAATTGTTTGAATGACATTTTGCGCTGTGGAGATGAGACTCTAAAAATCGTGGAAGCCATTGCTGAACACGATTTTTGCTCTTTGAGGCTCATCGTAACGGTTAGCGCAAAGGAATTCAAGCAAATTATTTTGCGCAATCTACCAAGTCATAAATTGTAAACGGGCTTTTGCCCCGGCAACAATACAATGCTGATAACATGTTCAGTACAAATAGATACAGAAAGGGAAGGTGACTGGTATGAGTGAAAAAAGATTTGTGGTGGCATTGACAAGAACCTGTGGCAGCGGGGCAACAATCATCGGGCAAATGCTGGCGAAGGATTACGGGATTGATATGTATGATAAGAATATTCTCCGCATGGCAAGTGATGACAGCGGAATCAGTGAAGCATTATTTGCACAGGCAGATGAGACCGTAAAAAAGAGCCTGTTATACAAGGTAACGAAGAAGGTGTATAACGGTGAAATCATTCCGCCGGAAAGCAGCGATTATACCAAGAATGACAATCTGTTTGCTTTTCAGGCAAAGGTTCTGAAGGAGCTGGCAGAGCGGGAATCCTATATCTGTATTGGAAGGGCTGCGGATTATGTGCTGAGAGACTTCCCGAATGTGGTCAGCATCTTTGTTTATGCACCATTGGAAAAATGTATCCAGACCGAAATGAACCGGCTGGCGCTATCCAGAAAAGAAGCGGAAAAGCGAATTGCAGAGCAGGATAAACATAGAAGAGCATATTATAAATATCACACCGGAAAGGAATGGGAAAATCCGTATAATTATGATTTGTGCCTCAATACAGGAGAGCTTTCCTATGAACAATGTGTAGAAATTATTAAGAGCTATCTGAAGATAAAATTGGGTGTGATATAACAATTTAGACAAAAAAAACACAGAAAACTATTGATTTTTACAAGAGTCGGTGGTATCCTTTATTGAAAAATAAAGGAGGAGAGTAGTTATGAAAAAGTTTCTTAGTTTAGTACTTGTAGCTGCTATGTCCCTGAGCCTTCTGGTAGGCTGTGGCGGCGATGCGGCAAGCGGATCAGGCGAAGCAGCTTCCACATGGAAGATCGGCGGAATCGGACCTGTAACCGGTGGTGCTGCAGTATATGGTATTGCAGTACAGAATGGTATCCAGATTGCAGTTGATGAGATCAATGCAGCAGGTGGAATCAATGGAGTTCAGATTGAATTCAATTTCCAGGATGATGAGCATGATGCTGAAAAGGCAATCAATGCATACAACACTCTGAAGGACTGGGGTATGAATATTCTGGTTGGTAATGTAACAAGTGCACCTTGTGTGGCAGTTGCAGCAGAGACAGCCAATGATCATATGTTCCAGCTGACTCCGTCAGGTTCTTCTACAGACTGTATTCTGAATGACAATGTATTCCAGGTCTGCTTTACAGACCCTAACCAGGGTGTAGGTTCTGCACAGTATATCGGATCTAATGCACTGGCAGCAAAGGTTGCTGTTATCTATAACAGCTCTGATGTATACTCCAGTGGTATTTATGAGAGATTTAAGGAAGAAGCAGCAAATCAGCCGTTTGAAATTGTAGCAGAGACATCCTTTACAGATGACAGCAAGACTGACTTTACAGTACAGCTTCAGCAGGCAAAGGATGCAGGTGCAGAACTGGTATTCCTTCCGATTTATGCACAGGAAGCCTCTCTTGTTCTGACACAGGCAGCAGCTATGGATTTTGCACCGATGTTCTTCGGATGTGATGGTCTTGACGGTGTGCTTGCAATCGAAGGTTTTGATACAAGTCTTGCTGAGGGTGTTGTTCTTCTGACACCGTTCGTAGCAGATGCTGAGGATGAGAGAACACAGGCATTTGTTTCCACATATCAGGAAAGATATGGTGAGGTTCCTAACCAGTTTGCAGCAGATGCTTATGATGCAGTATATGTTATTAAGGCAGCAATTGAGCAGAGCGGTGCTACACCGGAAGATGGTGTTGCAGGAATCTGTGATAAGCTGGTGGCTGCCATGACAGAAATTACTGTCGATGGTCTGACCGGTGAGGGTATGACATGGGCAGCAACAGGTGAAGTTTCCAAACAGCCTAAGGCAATGGTTATTGAAAATGGTGTTTATACTAACTTTCAATAATTAAGCAGCTATCCAAAGGGGGATGCTTCATAGCACCCCCCTTTTCTGCTTTTTTATGAATACACTGTGAAAATTGAACTTTTTTACAGCGCGAAAGGGGCAAGGTAGTAAGTATGAGTTTTTTAACGTATGTAATCAGCGGAATAAGTCTGGGAAGTGTTTATGCAATTATTGCACTGGGTTACTCCATGGTGTATGGAATTGCAAAAATGCTTAATTTTGCACATGGTGATGTCATCATGGTAGGCGGATTTGTTGTGTATACACTGACGAGTGGTATGGGGATGCCGCCTGTACTTAGTCTGGTCTGTGCCATGATTTTCTGTACGGTTTTGGGTGTAACCATTGAACGAATTGCATACCGTCCGCTTCGTAATGCAGCTTCTTCTCTGGCTGTTCTGATTACGGCAATCGGTGTCAGTTATTTCCTGCAGAATATTGCGCTGATTATATATGGCTCTTCACCAAAGGTTTTTGCTTCTGTAGTAACAATCCCTTCCATTAAACTGGCAGGAGGAGCATTGTCTATCTCAGGTGAAACGATAGTTACCATTTTATCCTGTATTGTTATCATGACCGGTCTCATGATTTTTATCAATAAGACCAAGGCAGGTCAGGCTATGCTTGCCGTTTCGGAAGACAGAGGTGCGGCTACACTGATGGGTGTCAATGTGAACGGAACAATTGCACTGACCTTTGCAATTGGTTCTGCCCTGGCAGCAGTAGCAGGTGTTCTGCTCTGCTCTGCATATCCGTCCTTATCTCCATATACAGGTGCGATGCCCGGTATTAAAGCATTTGTAGCAGCCGTATTTGGAGGCATCGGTTCCATTCCGGGTGCATTGATCGGTGGTATTTTACTGGGGCTGATTGAGGCATTAAGCAAGGCTTACATTTCTTACCAGCTTTCTGATGCTATTGTATTTGCAGTATTGATTGTGGTACTTCTTGTAAAGCCGACAGGTATTCTGGGCAAACAGATTCAGGAAAAAGTGTAAGAAGCAAAGAAAGGATAGAACTATGGGAACGGGAAAGAAGAAAAAGATATCTGAGACTGCAAAACAACTGGCTATCACTTATGGAATCGTTATCGTGGCCTATATCGTCTGCGAGATCTTTATCCATACAGGGATGATGACAAACCAGCTACAGGGTCTTTTAGTGCCTTTGTGCTATTACGTTGTTATGGCGGTTTCGCTGAATCTCACCGTAGGTATCCTGGGAGAATTAAGCCTGGGGCATGCAGGTTTTTCCTGTGTTGGTGTATTTGTCAGTGCGGTATTCTCGATCTGTATGAAGGATGTGATTACGGCACCCTACCTTAGACTGTTTCTTGCCATTTTACTGGGTGCTCTGGCAGCAGGGGCGCTGGGACTTCTGATTGGTATTCCGGTACTTAGACTTCGTGGCGATTATCTCGCTATTGTTACGTTGGCATTTGGTGAGATTATTAAGAATGTAGTAAATGTTATTTATCTGGGCAAGGATGCAAATGGACTGCATATTTCCACAAAGGATACCACGTCACTTGCCATGGAAGCTGATGGAGTAGTCATTATTAAAGGTCCGCAGGGAATTTCCGGTATGCCATCCGATGCTAATTTTACAATCGGAGTCATCCTGATTCTGCTGACCTTGTTCATTGTACTGAATCTGATCCATTCCCGTGATGGGCGTGCGGTCATGGCAATCCGTGATAATCTGATTGCTGCAGAATCGGTAGGAATCAATATTACAAAATATAAATTGATGGCATTTTCCATTTCCGCAGCACTGGCTGGTGCAGCAGGCGCATTGTATGCACACAATTTCTCTATTGTAAAGGCATCAACCAATAACTTTGGTTATAATATGTCGATTATGATTCTTGTATTTGTAGTACTTGGTGGAATCGGTAATATCCGCGGTTCTGTGATTGCGGCAGTGCTCCTGACGCTGGTTCCCGAGCTGCTGCGTGGTCTGCAGGAGTACAGACTGTTGATCTATTCCATTATATTGATCGGTATGATGCTCTTTAACTGGAGCCCTAAGGCGATTGCATGGAAGGAAAGGGTAACAGCCCGGATTAAGACAAAGATTCATAGGAAGAAGGCAGAATAAGTTTGCGAGCAGAAAAGGTATGGATTAGAGTGAAAGGATGGACAATGGCATGGCGATGTTAGAAGTTTCTAAATTAAGCATCTCCTTTGGTGGATTAAGAGCCGTAGATGATTTTAATATATCAGTTGATGAAGGGGCTCTTTATGGTCTGATCGGACCGAATGGTGCAGGTAAAACAACAATATTCAATCTTCTTACCGGTGTTTATAAACCAAATGAAGGACATATTTTTCTGGATGGCAAAGACATTACAGGAATGAAGACGATAGAGATCAATAAAGCAGGGATTGCCAGAACCTTTCAGAACATCCGTCTTTTTAAGGAACTCACCGTACAGGAGAATGTTATGGTAGGACTGCACAATGAGATTACCTATCCAACCATAGCAGGGCTTTTGCGACTTCCTTCTTTTTATAAAGCAGAAAAGGAAATGCGGGAGAAATCCATGGAGCTTCTGAAGGTGTTTGATCTGGATGCAGAAGCACAGATTTTGGCAAGTAATCTTCCTTATGGAAAGCAACGGAAACTGGAGATTGCAAGAGCACTTGCGACCAATCCCAAACTGTTACTGCTTGATGAACCGGCGGCAGGCATGAATCCCAATGAAACACAGGAACTGATGGATACTATCCGGTTTGTGCGGGATCAGTTCAAGGTGACGATTCTTCTGATTGAGCATGATATGAAACTGGTATCCGGTATCTGTTCAAAGCTGACAGTGCTCAATTTCGGACAGGTACTGTGTCAGGGAGAAACAGAAGAGGTGCTGAATAATCCGGAGGTTGTTAAGGCATATCTGGGTGAGTAAGATAAGGAATAAGTGGTAGAGAGGAAAAAATCTATGGCAATGCTGGAAGTGAAAGATTTACATGTGTATTATGGTCTAATTCAGGCAATCAAGGGAGTATCCTTTGAGGTAAATGAAGGTGAGGTCATTGCGCTGATTGGAGCAAATGGTGCCGGCAAGACGACGATTCTTCATACGATTACCGGACTGCTCCAGCCGAAGGAAGGTTCAGTGTTATTTGAGGGAACGGATATCACAAAGATTCCGAGTCATAAGATTGTATCTATGGGAATGGCACATGTGCCGGAAGGAAGACGTGTATTTGCCAATCTGTCTGTATACCAGAATCTGAAGATGGGAGCCTATACCAGAAAAGACAAAAAAGAAATAGAGGATAAGCTGGAGATGGTATATCAGCATTTCCCAAGACTGCAGGAACGAAAGAACCAGCTTGCAGGTACGTTAAGTGGTGGGGAACAGCAGATGCTTGCCATGGGTCGTGCGCTGATGAGTAATCCAAAGATGATTCTGATGGATGAACCGTCTATGGGACTTTCTCCGCTTCTGGTAAAAGAAGTCTTTTCGATCATTGAATATTGTCACGAATGCGGTATTACGATTCTTCTGGTAGAGCAGAATGCAAAGATGGCGTTGGGAATTGCGGATCGGGCATATGTACTGGAGACAGGGAAGATTACCATGTCGGGAGATGCCAAGGAAATGATGGAAGATGAAGCGGTTAAGAAAGCTTATCTGGGTGTATAAATGAATTGTAGCAGGGGCACTGTTCTGAAAATCAGAACAGTGCTTTTTTCGTTTGTGGATATTAGCAAAATAAAAATTATTTCAGCAACAGGATTTCTGTGTTATAATGTAAAAAACAAATTACTATCAATACGGGATAATAAATGGGGATAAATGTATGGGGACGGAAAAGGAATGCCTTCAGGCATTGGAACAAATGATTGTTAAAATGGAACAGCTTCCCGCAACTCCTGCGTCGGAAGGATTTCCGGGTACTGCAGAAGCCATAGCACCTTTCTGCAGACTTTATCATATTGCAAAAGTGGAGCTTTGCCTGACAGCAAACCGCCATGTTGTGGCAAACTCGGTGGAAGGCAGCCATAATGTGATTTTGTTTCATGCCGGGGAGGCGGATGAAAACCGGACCTATACATTTCAAAGAAATACAGGAGAAGGAAATAATTTGGAATATTTTATTTCTCCCCAAAAAGATGCAGAGGACTGGACAGAGGAGGATATGAGCCATATCCGGAGCTTTGCAACAATGCTTTTTGTATACAATGGACGAGCCCGTGTCATGAATCTTGTGGAGCATCTGACCTTTTACGATCATGACCTCAATATGCATAATTTGAATTATTTTATAAAACATCTGGGAAGAATGTTTGCACAAGGGAAAATGAAAGATTATGCCGGCTGCCGCTTTAATATTAAGGCATTGTCTGTTGTTAACAGACAACTGGGCAGAGAGGGCGGAACAGAGATGATGATTCGCTTCATAAACGGATTGGAACGGATCATTGGCGAGGATGGATGTGTCAGCAGACTTGGCGGTGATAATTATGTTATGATGTTTCACAAAATGCATGAGCTGCAGGTAAAAGAGTTTCTTGGAGGAACCCTTTTGGAAACGGGACGACCCGGAATAGAAAAAATCCGCATGTCAGCAGTGGCAGGTTTTTATTCGGTGTCAGAAAACTGCAGGGATCCGCATGGGTTTATGGAACGAATCAGTGTTGCATACGAAAATGCAAGACGGACTAATATACTTTGGGCTGTCTATGATGAACAGACGAAGCATATCAATGAAATGAAAAGATGGGTGGAAGGTCATTTTTCACAGGCCATAGAGCAGGAAGAATTTCTTGTTTATTATCAGCCCAAAGTAGATCTGCGGGAAAATATACTGTGTGGTGCGGAAGCGCTCTGCCGCTGGAAGCACGGGGAGGAGCTGATCCTGCCGGGACGGTTTATTCCTCTGCTGGAACAGGGTAATATGATCTGTATCCTGGATTTTTATATGTTGGAACATGTATGTCGTGATATGCGAGGATGGATAGATGCCGGTATTCCTGTGGTGAAGGTATCCATCAATATGTCGCGTGTTCATATGGGAAATGAAGATCTTGCCGGACAGATTCTGGGGATTATCGATAAATATCAGGTTCCCCATGAATATATTGAGATTGAATTGACAGAAACCACAACAGATGTAAACTTCCGGGAATTAAAGGAGGTTGTCGGACAGTTGCATGATAAGGGAATCAGCACGGCAGTGGATGACTTCGGGGTTGGATATTCCTCTTTGAATCTGATTCGTGAACTTCCCTGGGATGTATTAAAAATTGATAAAAGCTTTCTTCCGGAATTTACGGATGTCAATAGTGATCCAAAGAAAATTATGTTGAATTCAGTTGTGAATATGGCCCATGAACTGGGACTGGAGTGTGTTGTAGAGGGAACCGAGACAAAGGAACAGATTGAACTGCTTAATCAATGCAGTTGTAAACGTGCTCAGGGGTTCTACTTTGATAAACCACTTCCGAGAGAAGAATTTGAAAAAAGATTATTACAGCCGGAATATCAAAAATAAACAGGAAAGAAGATGCCCCCGGAACGTTGTATTGTTCCGGAGGCATTTTTTATTTTATGATGAAAAGACGGTCACCGGGACGTAACTGGTCGCCGGAAAGATTGTTCTGTTCTTTGATAGAGGAGACGGTAACATAATATTGCCTTCCGATGTCCCAAAGACTGTCACCTTCCCTGACAAAATAGACAATCATACCGGGAAGGGCGTTCAGCGTCAGAGGATCAATCTCTTTCATCTCAATATCTGTAACCAGTTCACAGGCAGATCTTTCATAGACAAATGTCTTAAAGGAAATGCCTGCACGGAATTCCAGTTCATTTCCGTTGATCATATTGATTGTTAACTGGTCAATGCAGCTGTCGATGGAAAGGACGGAATCTGTGCTGATATCAGGTGCTTCAATAAGATAAGAAAACGGCAGATCTTTTGTGAAAGAAGCATAAGGAGAAGCATCTTCCTGTGTAATATATAAAACCTGTACCTGCAGGATTCCGCACATTTCAATTCCGTCTTCTACAATCTTTGGATGATCCAGTTTTAAAAATCCATTGAAATGGCACAACTGCATTACCGGGGGAGCATCCTGGGCAAGCGCAGCTCTTTCTGTAAGATGATACTGGCTGGAATTATTAATGCATAATTTCATGGTTTCGTCCGGTTTGGTAACAGCGGTGTAGTCATGCTCTGTTCCATAGATATCGCATAAAACAGGAAGTGTTGTTTCTGTAAAGAGCCGGATGGAAAGATCCATAACCATATCAATTCCGAGAATTCGTTCTTCTCCGTCAAAATCCGGACGCACTTCCGCATCGCAGTGGCTGATGTGATAAGAAATGCGAGGAATCATAGCGGAGGTACTGTTGTTACATTCCAGTGTACACTGATAGGGGATAGTGGTTTCATAAAAACGAACCGGCTGATCCTCTCCTTCCCCAATATAAAGAAGAAAAATAGTAATACCGGCTTTGATCTGCAGGGTATCCTCAGCCGGTTTGATATCCACTTCTCCGAGACGGATATTTTTCCAGAGTGTCTGTGAAATGTTGGGATAACTTTTAGGAAGCTCGATTTCTTCTTTGATCCGGCAGATATCCTTTTTCAGAACAGCCAGTTCCAGAAGTTCACGGTTTTCAAGGCGTGTTTCAATGGTTTCATTTGTATCCAGCCCGGATGCAATCTCTGCATCCACCAGCGCAGTTTTTCTTGCAGAGATCTGCAGTAACGCGTGAAGATTTAACTTGCGGGAGTTGATAATAGATGCTTCAAAATCTTCCAGGACGACGGAGGTATTTACCGTATCATTGGCTGCAACATCATCCATAAATAATTGTTCTTCCAAAGGAAGACTTCCGCAAAGGGATGATAATTGGGCTGGATCTGTATCGGTCTTATAAAGGATGCAGTAATTTAATTTCCCTTTGAAGATAATATGATGATCCAGAACGCGGATTTCCTCCTGAAGAATATCACTTTTGCTTAACAAAACCTTATAAATATCCGATTTCTGGTCAGGGATGATAAGATCCTCTTCCACAACAAACTGGGAAGATACTTCAGGGTATTCTTTTTCCATATGTATCGTATGCTTTACCAATTCCATAAAAAACCTCCCATGCTATACAATGTAATCCGTTAGGTATTTCGTTACATTATATGCAGGGGAGGTTGTAATTATGTTCTTTTATGATGAACCGAAAATGATTTTATATCTGGGATTCTGCTGCCTGTGAAGTCTGGTCTGCATTCTGGTTTTTATAATCATCAAACTTTTTAATGACAGCATCGTAAGTCTGTTTGCTGATATCCGGAAGCTTATCGCCCCATGCTTTCTCAGCTTTCTCATATCCTTTTAGGAAAGCATCACGCATTTCTTCCATTTTATCCGGATCACCGCCGGAAAGTGCCATGGCAAAATCAAAAATTCGCTCAGAGGTCTGGGATACTCCCCAGTAACCATCCTCCGCGATATCTGCCTGTGCCTGTGCTTTGGTTGCAGGATCAACTTCCAGCTTAGAAAAAAGATCTTTCAGACCATTGGCTTTATTATAGGTAATTCCCTGTTTGGTCATTAACTGCTGTACGATATTCTGCAGCTGCTGTGTACGCTGCTCTGCATCTGCTTTTAATTTTTCAATCAATGCAGGATCCTGCTTATAAGTTTTTGCTGTGGAAGTGCCGGCTGTTTTGCCTTCTTCACTTGCTTCATAGACAACACCATCTGCATTCTTTGCTGATACTTCAGATTCTGCAGCAGTCTTTTCTGATACTTTTGTTTCCTGCTTCCGATTGTAATTGGTGTATCCGCTGTAATCTGATGATACACTGTTTGTAACTCCGTTTACACTCATGTTTTTATCCTCCTTGATCTGGTTTCGTGCAGAGAATCTCTGCCTTATCTATTATATCGGCTGCTAATGGGAAAAGTTTATAGCAGATAAAAATATTCTTAAAAAAAATAGGCTGAATATTGGAAGGAAACGTGTTAGGATGGTATTATGAGAGAATAAAACAAAACGGAGAATCCGTAAAATGAAAAAGATGCAATTTTACCTGGCTCCTATGGAAGAGGTAACCGGATATGTGTACCGGAATGTGTATCATTCCATGTTTCATGATATGGACAAGTATTTTACCCCATTCATTGCCCCTACGCAGAAAAAGATATTGAAAACAAGGGAACGTAAGGAAGTGGCACCGGAACATAATCAGGGGATGAATGTTGTTCCCCAGATTCTTACCAATAATGCAGAACAGTTCCTGGATACCTGTAATATGCTGGCAGAGTTAGGATATCGGGAGGTGAATCTTAATTTAGGATGTCCGGCGTCAACGGTGGTTTCTAAGAAAAAGGGAAGCGGATTCTTGGATGATCCAATGAAATTAGATCGTTTTTTTGAGACGGTCTTTGAGGAAATATCGAAAAGAACGGAAAACGAAAAACTTCGCATTTCAGTGAAAACGAGGATTGGAATAGAGTTTCCGGAAGAATTTGAAGATATTTTAAAAGTGTATAACCGATACCCGATTTATGAACTGATTATCCATCCGCGGCTTCAGAAAGATTTTTACAAGAATCATCCCAACCGGGAGGTGTTTGCTGAAGCACTGGAACAGTCGGTTCCTCCGGTATGTTACAATGGGGACATTTTTACAAAAGAAGATTATGAAGTATTTTCAAATAGATTTCCGAAGGTGGAACGGATCATGCTTGGGAGAGGCGTGGTAGCCAATCCGGGGCTTGTGCGTCAGATACAGACAGGACAGCCAATTACTACAGAGGAATTAAAGGAATACCATGACCGGTTGTATGCGGGTTACCGGGAGGCGCTGGATAGTGAAAAGGATGCACTTTTTAAAATGAAGGAAGTATGGTTTTATCTTGGAAAAATGTTTCCGGATTCGGAAAAAGAATTAAACAGGATAAAGAAGGCCAATCGACCGGAGGATTATCGGGAAGCAGTAAGGAGAGTATTTGATTGAAAAATACAGTCTGTTCGAATCAACTCCTTAACGAAATGCTTCAGATATGATATGATAGGAACAATAGACAAAAGATATTTAGTAG
Source organism: Lachnospiraceae bacterium (assembly GCA_051879415.1). Classification (GTDB taxonomy): domain Bacteria; phylum Bacillota; class Clostridia; order Lachnospirales; family Lachnospiraceae; genus NK4A136. The sequence goes on along the minus strand of JBJELZ010000141.1, from coordinate 5,128 downwards.
AAAAAAACTTAGACAAAAGAAAATTAGAAGGGAAAGAAAGACATGAAAAGAAACATTCCGAAAAAGTGGCTTCTGATTATTCTGCCCATTGTTCTGGCACTGGTGGCAGCCGTTATTATTCTGATCATGACTTCCAAAACTACCTACCGGCTGATTAAGGTGAATAGTTTTAATGGCACAATCTATGTAGACCGGGAAACCAAGGAGGGAGAGGAAGTACTGGAAGCATTTGAAGGGCTACAGCTTTTGAATGGGGATAGAGTTTCCGTGGAAAATAATTCGTTCCTGGAACTGTTAATGGATGAGGATAAACATATGGGGGCGGAAGAAAATACCGCATTCCTGTTATATGCCGATGGGGATGAGAATGCAGGACGCATTCAGATTGAGATGCTTTGCGGAAAAGCATTATTTGAAATTGAGCATCCGTTAAATGAGGACTCCGCTTTTGAGGTAGTAACTCCCAATGCTACATTAAGTGTTCGGGGTACGATATTTTCGGTGGCCTATGATGACGTAAATCATATTACTACGGTAGAGGTTGTGGAAGGAACCGTCTGGCTGGAGGATCAAAATGGTTCTAAGGTACTGCAGGCAGGGGAAACCATTCGGATTGGTGAATCCGGGGAGATTGCAGAAGGAATATCCGAAGAACCGGCAGAAGGAATGTCCGGGGAGATGGTGGAAGGAGAAGAAATTCTACAAATTTGTCAGCAATATCTAACATTGGAGGATCCGTATTATTCTGAATTGCAAATAATAATGAATATTCAAACTCCTGCCTTTACAGGATCAGATAATATAGGTATTTATATTACCGACCCGACATGGGGATACGCTGACAGCCAGTTTAATGCCGAAGCAGAAAGAATGGGAAATGATTATTTATTCCCTCACAGGGCAGAAATTGATCAGTACTTCGTAGAATATGGGGAAGAAGCAATCCAAATCTTAGCAAGTGGGGGAGAACCGGAAATGGTGGATGTGACGGACTGGTTTCCGGAGAGTCTGACAATACAGGGAGACGATGATAGTATCAGCTTTCAGGTAACAAAGGTAGAAATGATTCTGGGAGGCAATTATTCTCCTGCCTATAATGCGGACGGAGAACTTAATCCGGCACCACCGAATAGTTATCTGGAAGGTGATAATTATGTAAGTATTGGTAGTGTCGATTTCTGGTTCTATGGAATAATGGAATAGAGAAATTCTGATATCGCAGAGAATAAGAACTATTTATATGGGGATAGGAACATGAAAAATGAAGTAGAAATTCAGGCATATGCCAAGATCAATCTGGGACTTGATGTGGTTGGCAGATTGGACAACGGATATCATCTGTTGCGTTCTGTAATGCAGCAGATTGATTTGCATGATACGGTTGCCTTAAAAAAACAGGAGCCGGAAAAAGGCATTACTTTTACGTCAAACAGTGGAGAGATTCCCCTGGATGATACCAATCTTGCATATAAAGCCGCAAAGCTGATTATGGCGCAGGCAGGGTTACATGCCGGTGTGGAGATTCAGCTGGAAAAGAGGATTCCGGTGGCGGCAGGAATGGCTGGCGGGAGTACGGATGGAGCGGCTGTATTGATTGGAATGAACGAACTCTTCGAACTGGGGTATCCTATGGAAGAGCTGAAAGCAATGGGTGTGAAGCTGGGTGCAGATGTACCCTTTTGTATTCAGGGTGGTACCGCTTTGGCAGAGGGGATTGGAGAAAAGCTTACCGTGATTTCTACCATTCCATCAATGTATTTTGTGATTGCAAAACCGCCGATTTCTGTTTCAACAAAATACGTTTATGAGAATTTAAAGCTTGATGAATTGGAGCATCCCGATACCGATGGAATCTTAGCGGCATTGGAACAGAAGGATGTTGCTGCGATGACGAAGCGGTTGGGCAATGTTCTGGAATCTGTTACCGTAAAGAAGTATCCCATTATCGATGCGTTGAAGAATTCCATGAAGGAAGCAGGGGCAATCGGTGCTTTGATGAGCGGAAGCGGCCCGACGGTGTTTGGAGTATTTTCTTCTATGGAAGATGTTCAGAAAGCAGAAAAGGTTTTGAAAGAACAGTATCCGGATGTATTTGTAAAGGCTGTCCAGGCGAGATAAAGAAAGGTAAAACGAATGAAGGATTTTCTGGAAGTTACAGCAGATGAATATTTGCCTCTTCGTGATGTGGTTTTTAAGACACTGCGTAAGGCAATCTTATTGGGAGAACTGGAGCCGGGGGAACGGCTTCGGGAAATTCAGCTGTCAGAGCGTATGGGAGTCAGCAGGACACCGATCCGGGAGGCAATCCGTATGCTGGAGCTGGAAGGACTGGTTACCATGAAGCCGCGATGCGGTGCAGAGGTTTCCCAGATTACAGCCAAGGGGTTAAAAGATGTTCTGGAGGTTCGGACTGCATTGGAGGAACTGGCAATCAAGCTTGCCTGTGACAGGATCAGTGAAGAACAGTTAAAACGGCTGGAAACTGCCATGGGTGAATTTGAGAAGGCAATTTATTCCAAAAAAGAGGTAAAGATAGCAGAAGCAGATGTGAGATTTCATGATATTATTGTGGAAGCAAGCGGCAATGACAGACTGCTTCAGATGACATCCAATCTCTCGGAGCAGTTTTACCGGTATCGCTACGAATATGTGAAGGATGCGGGACGGCATGAAGAGCTGATGCAGGAACACAGAGACATGTATGAAAGTATTGCACGTAAGGATAAAAAGAAGGCGGCAGAAATCGTACACCTGCATATTACCAATCAGGAAATGGCGATTGCAAGTAAGCTGCACCTTGAATAAAATCGGAAAATCCTCCCATACTTAAAAAAGAAGCGTCAGCTGATTGTATGAGAGGAGAGAAACATGATACAGGAACGATTACATCCCGGAAAGCTGGTTTTATCTTTCATGATTCTTTTTGGTCTGTTGTTTCCGGATTTTACATGGAATGGAGATACGGTGACAGTAACAGATCAGAATGGAACAGAGATCACAGAAGAATTGTCCGGGCAGGAAATCTATGATGGGATTTATAGCTCAGATGAGATTTCATTTTCATTGAGCTTTTTGTAAATGACGGAAAGGAAGAGACACATCATGACAAAGGATGTTTTGATTGCATTGACGGGTCTTCAGTTTGAAGGGACCGGAAATAACGGACCGGAAGAAATGAAGGTTTTTACCAACGGAGAATATTTTTATAGGAACAATACACATTATGTGCTTTTTGAGGAAACGGATGAAGGAGGACATCAGACTTCAAGCCGTATTAAGATCAAGGATGATATTGTTGAGCTGACAAAAAAGGGTGATATCAATGTACATATGATTTTTGAAGCGGGGAAAAAGAATCTGACAAACTATCAGACACCATATGGAACGCTGGTAGTTGGATTATATACTGACCGGATTACATTGGAGGAAGAGGAGGATCTGCTCTGCCTTACGATCTGTTATCAGCTGGAGATTAACTATGAACCGATTGCCGGTTGCGAGATTTCTTTGCAGGTGGCATCCAAAGAAAAAGGATCGGTGTTGTTCCGATCCTGATTAGTCGTTATGATTTTATTAAAATTATTTTACAGGTTTTGCACCGGCTTTTTCCTGTGCCTTTTCCACGGCACGTTTGAAGAAGCCTTTTTTCTTTTCTTCTTTTTTGATTACGGTTCCGTGAACACCTCTGACACCGAGGATGTATAAACCGCTGATTTCAGCTTTTACTTCTTTTTTGACCGGAATCAGATCGAAGATTGCTTCGTCACAGAACATAGTCATAATCTGCGGACCAATTTTTACCTTAACCATTGGAACTTTCAGATTTTTGGACATTTTAGGAATCTGATCGGTTACAGCTGCCGGTAATGTGGCATCTTTCAGTTTCATTCGTTTCTTATCGATGACCAGTAAAGAAACAGTCTGTTTGTTTGCATCCAGCATGGCTTTCTGCTCATCCTGCTTCTTCTGAAGCTTTCGTCCCAAAAAGTAGAGGACGGCAAGGACCGCAATAATAATAGCAACTATAATGAGAATAATGTAAATGGGCTTCATAATCAATAACCGTGCCTTTCTTTCAGATTACTATATTGTAGCATTGTTTATTTAAAAGTGCAATGAGAAAAGACTTTTTTTCATCACTCAGATATGGTATTATAAATATGTATGTCCAGAAGATTAAAAGGAGGGATGACTGTGAAACGGAAAAAGGCAGGATGGATTGCAATGCTTCTTTGTGTTTTGTTGTGTTCACAGGCATTTGTCTCATATGCAGATCCTTCTATTGATGATGTGCGTGATGAACGGGATGAGACACAGGAGGAGCTGGACGAAGTAACTGCTACCATAGAGGAACTGGCGGCAGAACAGAATGATATTGCTTATGAAATTGAAGAGATCAATGAGGCACTGGTTACAGTGATTACAGAGGTAGAGGTTATCAAGGCTTCTGTAGAACAGAAGGAAGCAGAGATTGCGGAAGCAACGGTAAAATATGAAGCTGCTGTTGCAACAGCCAATGAACAATATGAAGCAATGAAAATCCGCATCCAGTATATGTATGAAGCCGGAGAGCCGGATTATTTGTCGATGATACTGCAGTCGGGAAGCATTTCTGAAGTTCTGACAAAAGCAGATTATGTGCAGAATCTGTATGAATATGACAGAAATATGCTTGCAGAATACCGTGATACAATTGCACAGGTTGAGGAACTGCGGACTTCCCTGGAGGAAGAACAGGCAGAACTTTTAGAACTTCAGGCAGATTATGAAGAAGAGCAGATGTATATGGAAGGTGTTATGGCAGAGCTTCAGGCACTTTCTGATGAGTATGATGCACAGATTGCGGCAGCGGAAGCATTGGCAGCGGAGTATGCACAGAAGATAGAAGAACAGAATGCAGAGATTGCGAGAATGGAAGAAGAAGCAAGGCGTGCCGCTGAAGAAGCAGCAAGACGTGCCGCAGAGGAAGCAGCAAGGCGTGCTGCAGAGGCATCCGTGGCAGGAGCTGCAAGTACAGGCGTGGTGACAGCAACCAATTCCGCGACCTATGATGTGTCTTCCATCTATGCGGCAAATGGAAGCGATCTCGGAAAATCCATAGCGGTATTTGCCTGTCAGTTTATCGGCA
>JBJELZ010000140.1:0-2057 GCA_051879415.1 Lachnospiraceae bacterium | reverse complement strand
GGATCCGTCTGTTCAATGCCGAAAGATAATATGAAGTGACCTCGCATTTGTAGTTTCGTGGATTTACCTGTAAACTGTTAATTGACAAGATTAATGGTAACAGGATTTACCGCATACAAAGGAGGCCACTTATATGAAAAGAATAATACGAATTGGGATGGATGTCCATAGTACAAATTACACTTTATGCGCAATGGAGCCAATTATTGGAGAAGATGATAGAATTTTTGCGACTGTTGATGTAACACCAGATTACAAAAATATTTTGATGTTCATTGAAAATTTGAAAATGAAACTGGGTGTTGATAATCAGTATGATATTCAATGTGGATATGAAGCAGGATGTCTTGGCTACTCCCTTTACAATCAGTTAACGGCAGCAAATGTAAAATGTGTGATATTGGCACCAACTACTATGCTGACCCCACAGGGAACTCGTATAAAAACAGATGCCAGAGATGCGAGAATGATTGCACAGTGTTTGTCTTATGGCGGATATCATGCAGTGTATGTTCCAACAGAAGATGATGATTCTGTAAAAGAGTATATTCGAATGAGAGATGATCATAAAACAGCATTAAAAAAGATAAAACAACAGATTAGTGCATTATGCTTACGACATGGGCATCACTATAGCCAGAGTAAGTGGACGGTTGCTCATTGGAAATGGTTAAAGCAACTGGATCTTTCGGCATTATATCGCGAAGTATTGAATGAATATATGGCTTCATATGAAGAACAGACTGCAAAAATTGAAAGATTTGATCAGCGAATTGAAGAATTGGCATCGCAGGAGCAATATGCAGAAAAAGTAAAGAAGCTAGGATGTTTCTTAGGAATTCAAACACATACAGCGTTATCGTTAATTGTGGAAACTGGTGATTTTGCAAGATTCGCAAAAGGAAGTATTTATGCAGCATATTTGGGTCTCGCACCAGGAGAGGATTCCAGCGGAACAAAAACAAATAGAACCGGACTGTCAAAAGCAGGCAATAGTCATTTAAGACAGTTGCTGATTGAATCGGCAGGAGGAATCTGCAAGGGAGCGATAGGGCATAAATCCAAGGCGTTAAAAGCAAGACAGAATGGTAATACGGCGGAAGTAATTGCGTATGCAGATAAAGCGAATACGAGATTGCGAAGCCGATACTATAAATTAATAAGACATGGCAAAGCAAGGAATGTAGCTGTAGCAGCGATAGCAAGAGAACTGGCATGTTTTGTATGGGGAATGATGACGGAAAATATCAGCATGAAAATGGTATAAAGGTACATCATGTTCATCTGCCAGTCAAGAGTGCTATGCACCGCATCGGCGGCAAGCTCTTGACAGCCAGCAGCCCATGATGATGTAGGCAAACAAGCAGAAATAAGCAGTAAACTGCAGATTTCTGCTTTCAAAAAAAGTAACTAGTAAACCATTGACAGTATCTGGGAGGAGCCAATAACTTTTAAGGTTCGAGTTATTCGCGGCCTCGCTTTGTTGGCACGAGAAATCGTGATCCACGTAGAAAGATAGCAGAGCTCACGGCGGACCATTAGCCTGTAGGTAACCAATCCACGAATAACAGAGTGGCCAAATGCCGGGAACTGTTAAATCTGGCTCTTCCCAGATACTGTCAATCAACAAATGTGACGATTGTTGAGAGAAAAGTTTGTTAATGTAAAATTAACTCTTGACAAGAGGTCACTTCATAACAGAGAGGTAATGAGTATGCCGGTTTATAAGGACGAGAAACGAAACACCTGGTTTTGTAAGTGCAACTATAAGGATTGGCTTGGTGAGAGTAAATCCAAGATGAAACGGGGATTTGCTACTAAGAAGGATGCCCAGCAGTGGGAACGTGATTTTTTACAGAAGCAGAGTGCCAGCATGGACATGAAGTTTGCTTCCTTTGTGGATGTGTACTTTGAGGATAAGTCACCGAGACTGAAGGAACGTTCCATAATGACGAAGCGGACTCTATTTGAAACTAAAATCATTCCTTATTTTGGTGAAAAGCAGATGAATGAGATTACTGCGGTGGATATTATCAAGTGGCAAAATGCACTTCTGA
>JBJELZ010000139.1:0-9965 GCA_051879415.1 Lachnospiraceae bacterium | reverse complement strand
TTTCGGATTAGGTGGTGTAGGTGGTTATGTGGCAGAAGCACTTGCCAGAAGCGGCATCGGTTCCTTTGTTCTGATTGATCATGATAAGGTCAGTGTAAGTAATATCAACAGACAGATCATTGCAACGGAAAAGACCATTGGGGAATACAAGACAGCCGTGATGAAGCAGAGGATCATGGAGATTAATCCGGAAGCTGTGGTAGAGGAACGCAGATGTTTCTATCTTCCGGAAAATGCACATGAATTTGATTTTTCTTCTTATTCTTATATAGCGGATGCCGTAGATACCGTAACAGCAAAGCTGGAGATCATTATGCGGGCGAAGGAATGCCATGTGCCTGTAATCAGCAGTATGGGAACAGGAGGGAAATTAGATCCTTCCGGATTTCGGGTGGCAGACATTTATCAGACTTCGGTATGTCCGCTGGCAAGAGTGATGCGGCGGGAACTGAAAAAGCGTGGTGTAAAAGACCTGAAGGTTGTATACTCTACGGAAGAACCTATCAAAAAATTTGCAGAGGGGGAAAAGAATGTACCGGGCAGCGTTGCCTTTGTGCCGTCTGTTGCAGGACTCATGATTGCCGGAGAAATTATCAAAGATCTGGCAAAAGACCTGCAGGTACGGGAAAGGCAGGAGTAATTGTATGGATGGACGAAAAGCAGATGAAGCATATTATAAGAAAATGACTACCTGGCCAGTTTCAAAGCTGGTCATTTCTTTGGGGATACCGACAACCATCAGTATGCTGGTGACCAATATCTATAATATGGCAGATACCTATTTTGTTGGAAAGCTTGGTAACAGTGCCAGCGGTGCGGTTGGCATCGTATTTGGTCTGATGGCAATTATTCAGGCGTTCGGATTTATGCTGGGTCATGGTGCAGGAAGTATTATTGCAAGAAAGCTTGGGGAGAAGGATATCAGAAGTGCCAAGACCTATGCCTCTGTCAGCTTTTTTACCAGTCTCTTTCTTGGAACTGTACTTGGAATCATAGGACTGTTGCTGATTGATCCGTTGATGTATCTTCTTGGAAGTACGGACACGATCCTGCCATATGCCAGAGATTACGGAAGATGTATTCTGTTATCCATGCCGGTTATGATGACAAGCTTTGTCATGAATAACATTTTACGGTATGAGGGAAAAGCTTATCTTGCGATGATCGGGCTGACCATCGGTGGAGTCCTGAATATTTTAGGAGATCCTTTCTTTATTTTCTATCTTGGTCTGGGAGTGACCGGAGCAGGTATTTCTACTGCAGTTGCGCAGTGTGTCAGCTTTTGCATTCTACTTTACATGTTTTTAAGCAAACGGACGCAATGTACCTTATCGTTTGCTGCGATCAAAGGAAAAGCAGGGGAATTGTTTCTGATTATGAAGACGGGACTGCCCAGTCTGGTAAGGCAGGGACTTACCAGCTGTTCTACGATGGTATTGAACGGATTGGCAGGAAATTATGGTGATCCTGCGGTTGCTGCAATGTCCATTGTAGGAAAAATCTCTTTCTTTATTTTTGCAGTAGCTCTTGGAATTGGACAGGGATTTCAGCCGGTATCGGCATTTAATTATGGAGCACGGAAATATTCCCGTGTCAAAAGGGCATTTTTTGTTACGGTAGGTTTGGGAGAAGTGCTTCTTGGAATCTTATCCGTTGCCGGTATTGTATTGTCCGGAAACCTTGTGGGGATTTTCAGGGATGATACAACGGTAATAGAAATTGGTACATTGGCTCTCCGGTTTCAGCTTGCCGCCCTGTTTTTCCATCCTCTGGTAGTAGCTTCTACCATGCTGTTTCAGAGTATCGGAAAAAATGCAACAGCAACCTTCCTTTCCATGCTCCGAAGCGGTCTTTGCTTTATCCCACTACTTATTGTACTAACGAATCAGTTTGGATTATTGGGAATTCAGGTATCCCAGGCAGTTGCTGATGTCATTACGTTTATGATGGTACTGCCGTTTGTGATTCATTTTTTTAAGAAGCTTCCCGAAGACCATATGGAAAATGAAAGATTGATTAATCCATAATCTATTCCTGCTTTATTACAAAACTATTACAAAAATGTTATACGGTGACTATTGCAAAACAGGCATGATTCCCTTATAATCTAATCGTTATATTGCAAATACCTGTAATCATACATAAAATTTGCAATCTCACAAAATATTTTAGATAAAGAAAGCTTTATATTTTATACTTTCAAGGAGAACCCTCACGATGAAAAATGTAAAATACGTAATGCAAAAAATCATGATTATTATCGCAGTCGTTTGCGTGGCATTGTCGGATATATCTGTTAAGGCGGCACCGCTACAGGCACTTGCGTTAGGAACAACAGATACGGTTGCCGTAACTGTTACACAGCCATGCAGTATCTGGAGTTCTCCTGAACCGTTTGAGAAAAACAGGATTGGGTATCTGAACGCGGGAGACGCGATTGCGGTTTATCCGACGGTCATTTCAAGCGGACTGGGTGATGGCAATACATTTTATCGGACGGCTGATGGTGCTTATGTATTGTGCGGTTGCGTTTCTTTAGGGGCAGGAATTTATCCATATGTCACATATGGGCTGGTTCAGACGGATAAAGGAGTTATGTGGATGCAGGAGAACGGCGCATATGCCGTAGACTCCTGGATGTATGGACCGGATCGGATTCACCATGTTGATAAAAACGGCTACATACAGTTAGGAATGACAGAAATTGATGGGAAGACATATTATCTGTACCCTGAAGGCACGTTTGCACGGGGATGGACGCAGATCAACAACAGCATGTATTTCTTTTTCTTTGACGGATCAATGGCCAAGGACACCGTGATTGACGGTATTTCTCTGGGAAGAGACGGAAAAGCCGCCGTTGCTGTAAATGAATTTGTTGAGCCTAGAAATGAGCTTCGCGAACGGGTGGATGCCATTCTGTTATCTATCATAACGCCCGGAATGACAGAGGAAGAAAAAATATCGGCATGTTATTGGTATATGGTGAATAGTTTTTCATATCGGAGAACCTATGAGACGCCGGCTGGGGACTGGACAGGAGTATTTGCACTTGATATTCTTTCTACAGGAAAGGGAAACTGTTTCCGTTATGCTGCTGCCTTTGCGTATCTGATGTATGAGATGGGATATGAGACCAAGGTAATCACCGGAGTGATCGGGGCGAGAAGAGGCGGTACGACGCCGCACGGATGGACAGAGGTTAAGATTGGAGATGTGTGGTATGTATTTGACACGGAACTCCAATATGCGAACAGGGATAGGGACTATTATTGGAAGACCTATGCGACTTATCCAAGCAGTACGCTTCAGAAGCAACAGGAATGGGCAGTTCACTTTTGATGATAAACATTCAGGAAAGAGAGAAATAAGAAGATGGCATTTAGTTCTATCCCCTTTTTATGCGCTTTTTTCCCGGTAGTGGTTGTGTGTTATTACCTGATTCCTTCCATACGGCTGAAAAATCTTTTCCTGATCGCGGTCAGCCTTTTGTTTTACGCGTATGGAGAAGGGTATTATGTTCTGCTGATGGTCGGTTGCGCGTTTTTCAACTATTTGTTTGCCCGTTTGATTGAACGCTATGAAAAGACGAAAAAAGGATTACTGTTTTTTGCTGTTTTATGCAATCTTGCAATTCTGGGCATATACAAATATACAGGTATGCTGTTTATGACCATCAATCAGATTACAAAGCTGAATCTGGAGATACCGGTCATCCGCCTGCCGATAGGAATTTCTTTTTTTACTTTTCAGGCGTTGTCTTATGTGGTGGATGTGTACAGGGGAAAAGTAAAATCTGATAAAAGTTTTTTGAATGTTTTACTCTATATATCTTTTTTTCCGCAGTTGATTGCGGGACCGGTTATTAAGTACCATAGTATTGCCGAACAGATTGGAAATCGGAAAGCGGATCTGGATCAGATAAGTCGGGGGATGCGCCGGTTTATTATAGGTTTGTCAAAAAAAGTACTTTTGTCGGATCCGATGGCAGCAGCGGCTGACTATGTCTATGCACTGAGCGTAGATGAGCTTGGTACGGTGGCGGCATGGGTTGGTGCGGCGGCGTATATGATGCAGATATACTTTGATTTCAGTGGATACAGCGATATGGCGATTGGAATGGGGAAAATGTTTGGATTTGATTTTCCGGAAAATTTCCGTTTCCCGTATGCGGCATCCAGCATAAAGGATTTTTGGCGCAGATGGCATATCTCGCTTACGGATTGGTTCCGGGAATATTTGTATATTCCGCTTGGAGGAAACCGCAAAGGAAAGATACGGACTGTACTCAACCGGTTTGTTGTTTTCTTTTGCACGGGATTATGGCATGGTGCAAGCTGGAATTTTGTTTTGTGGGGACTGTTTCATTGGGCATTTATGACCTTTGAGAATCTGGTTCCGAAAAGAGAGGACGGAAAGGTCCGGTTTGTTACAGTGCGCCATATCTATGTTCTTCTGGTTGTGTGCGTGGGATTTGTATTATTCCGTGCCGAGACCATTGGGCAGGCGTGTATGATGCTTTCAGTGATGTTTACGGGAGGAAGTAAAGGTCCGCTGGTCGCAGCTTCAACGATGCGGATGTTTGACGGATTGTTTTTATCTGCGTTCGCAGTTGCGATTATTTGTTCTACACCTGTGGGACAATGGCTGGTAACGCGGTGTACAGAATATAAAGAGAAAAATAAGGGATTCGCGAGAGTTGCAGGTGCGGTTTATTATGTGAGTTCCATTGTTCTCCTTGTGGCATGTGTAATGAGTCTTGCCGGAGGATCATATCATCCGTTTATTTACTTCAGATTTTAATGAATAGCATGTGGATTACAAATGAGAGAGAATAAAAGAATTCAAGACACAAAAACAAAGGACAAAGTTCAGGACATACGGCTGCCGGAAAAAGATCCGGATAAAATGCATTCGAAATGGATACAGAAAATAGCGTATAGTCTCTATCTGATCATTATTCTGGGGATTTGCTTGCTGCCCCTGCTGGCAATGGGAGTGGCAGGATGGCAGGGTAAAATGGAAGACGGCTCATCGATTTCCATGCCGAAGCTTTATGAAGAAGATGGACTGAATTGGGATTATTTGTCGGAAGCAGGAGAATATTTTAACGGACATTTTGCATTCCGTTCCGAACTTGTGGCGCTGGATTCCTATGTAAAGACGACAATTTTCGGTGTATCTCCCGTAAGCGATGTAATTGCAGGGGAAGATGGCTGGCTTTACTATACGGCAACGCTGGATGATTTTTGGCATAATGATCCGTCTTCGGATAGAAAGCTTTTTAATATTGCACATAACATTGCCTTAATGCAGCGATATACAGAAAGTCTCGGCATGGAATTTATATTTACCGTTGCACCTAACAAAAATTCGTTATATTATGAAAATATGCCGTCAAGGCTGTTGTATCAGGTAAATGAACAAAGTGATATGGACAGGCTTGTTTTTTGGCTTGATAAAGAACAGATCAATTATGTCGATTTATTCAGTCTCTTTAAGGAACAGGAAGAGGTTCTTTATTTTCAGAGAGATTCCCATTGGAATCAAAAAGGGGCTGTAATGGTATACAACGCACTTCTGGATGCATACGGTAAGGAGCATGAGACCTATGAGAACTGTCAGCCACAGATTGTTAATGATTTCTATGGGGATTTGAATCGGATGCTGTATCCAACGGGAGGAAGAACGGAACAGGATTTCTGTTATACAGGCGGTGCGGAATGGACGTACAGCAAAGGAGAATCGGTTGAGGATTCTTTGATTATTACAGAAGCGCCGGAAGGTAGTCAGACACTTCTGATGTATCGGGATTCGTTTGGAAATTCGTTACTTCCTTTGATGGCGGGAGAGTATGAACAGGCGGTATTTTCTAAAATAGTACCTTATACATTTACAGATTTAGCAGCTTATTGGCCGGATGTCGTGATCATAGAAAAGGTGGAGCGTCATCTGCCGACACTTGCCGAAGTGCCTCCGATCATGGGCGCACCCGAGATAACGCTGGAAGGTGAACGGATACCGGTGGAAAGCAATACGACAATTGAGCTGTCAAAAGAAGGAAGTTACTGGATGTTTTCCGGCATCGCAGATGAAGAATATATTTTAACGGACAGCCGGATCTTTTTGGAGATGACGGATGCAGACGAGACGAAAACATATGAAGCGTTTTGCGTGAGCTTTACGGATGATGATTCTGATGACAATGGCTATGCCTTATATATCTCCCAGATTTCTCTTTCGGGAGATGCGGTCAATGTTAAGGTTATGACAGAAAGAAATAGTGAAATCATAGTTCTTAAAGAGGAAGAAGTTGATCTGATGAACAGGTAAGCCACAGTTGTCTTGTTTTACAAGATGACAGAGCATAAATACGAAGAAATGGAGAAAATGACAAATGAAGAAAAAAGTAGTATGTGCAATTTTTATGTGTTCCATGATGTTTGTGGGATGCTCCCTGAATGAAGGAAGGATGCAGGAGGGGGCTGTACAAAATGAACAGATAGAGACGACTTCAGATACAGAGACGACTGTAGAATCAGATGCAGAGACAGAAGTGGAAGAAGAGGAAACACAGGTACAGACAGAGGCTACAGCGGAAACACAGACAGAAGAGGAAGTACAGGAAGAAGAGGAAGCCGAGGCAGAGGCAGAAGCTGAGGCACAGACGGAAGCAGAAGCACAGGCAGAGGCGGAAGCACAGGCAGAGGCAGAAGCACAGGCGCAGGCGGAAGCACAGGCAGAGGCGGAAGCACAGGCACAGACAGAGACGCAGAATGAAAATGAAGCGACTGTGGTCAGCAGGCGTTATATCGAAGACTGCGGTCTTGACAGCGGTTACTGGGAAATTACATATTCTGATGGACGTGTTGAATATATTGATGAATAGGCTGTAGGAGGTAAGTTTCTTGAATAGGGAATATTCTCAAAGAACCGGAAGGCGCAGAAGGCGAAGAAGGAGAAGGAGAAGACTCAAAAGAATTTATCGCATGATTCTTATTGCAAGCGTGTTGCCTGTAGCTTTTCTTTTTTTGGTATTTTTCTACTTTTCGATTAATACAAAAGAAATTGAAGTTATATTTCAGGATGACGGGTTGACGATCGAATGGGAGCTGGTCAATGCGGATGAATGTCGTCTTATGCTGTTTGATGAGGAAATAAATGACTATGTTTCCTGCGAGCAGTATGAAGAAAAAATCATTCGGGACGGAATGACCCAGAACGGGGTCATACTCAGGACAGCAGTGGAAAAAGATATCAATCTGAGTCTGCAGGCAGTAAAGCATATAAATCTGTTTGGACATCAAATTCCGATTTCGGGTCGTGCGCAGAAACTGACAATTCATCCAATGGAGCCGATTAAGATTTATTCGTATGCCATTCCGGAAGAAAAAATAGCTTTTCTGCTTTGGCAGGAGGAGGAAGAAAAAGACTGTCAATACGAAGTGTATTGCCAGAATTACGATAACCTGTGGGAAACAACCGACAATAATATTATTATGCTTGATTTCGAGAATGAATTTGTTATTCCCGACCGTGACAATCCATTCTGGGCAGCTGTACGAATTGTGTGCAGTGAGGAAGGCTATACGGCCTATGGTCCTGTGTCAGACTGCGTAATGATTTCCCGAAATGATTTGCTTGCAAGTAATATGTCGCTTTCCTGGGAACAGGTTGAGGAACGGCAATATGTACTGAAGTGGCATGAAAGCTATGGGGAGTGGTATCAGGTACAGCAGTGGTCGGAAGAACAGAATCAGTGGATCAGCAAATGTACCTTGAATTCATCACAGGAGATGGTTTATCAGACGGAACACCTGCCTTCCAATTCCCAGGTTCGTTTCAGGGTTATTACATACAATAATGAGCAGGAGATTGCTCAGGAGGAATTTCTTACAGAGCCGTCAGAGGTTACATTCCATACGGATATGTCAACGCTCTATTGTACAATATGGCCGGTGACGCCCCTGAAAATAATGAGCCAGCCATCGGATGGAGAAATAATAGGCGAGGTTCCTACAGGACAGGCACTTTGTGTCCTGGGAGAAGAAGAAGGCTGCTTTAAGATCAGGTATCAGAACTGTACCGGTTACATCGATTCTGATTTCTGTATGATCAATCTGCCGGAGTATCTGGGAGATTTGTGTGAATATAACATTACAAACAGTTACAGTTCTATTTTCCGGGTACATGAATACGATATTCCGCAAATTACGGGCGGCGTGGTAACCGGTTATGAAAATATCTGCCTGGGATATGAAGATTACCTTGTACCATATCTGTATCCGTGTGCAAATAAATTATCTCAGGCGGCATTAAATGCTTTGGAGGATGGTTATGCTCTTCGAATTTATGATGCATTCCGCCCCAATGAAGCAACTGCTTATTTGTATGGAACAGTAGAATTGTTGTTAAATGAACATGTACCGTTGATTGTCGAAGAAGGAGAGATTGACGAAGATGGTGAAAATTCCGACACAAATCTGATCGCTGAAGGAGGGGAATTGCCGGAGGCGACGCAGGTTGGAGAGATAACGGGCGATTTAGGGATGACAGGCGAAACTGGAATAGAAGGCGAAGCTGGAATAGAAGGCGAAGTCGGAACGGTAAGCGATAATGGGATCATAGATCCGGAACAGCTTTGGTCAGATGAAACGTATTGGAGTATAATGACTGATACAGGGCGCTATCGCCTTTCAGCTTTTCTGGCCGCATCCGTGTCTGCCCACAACAGAGGTATTGCATTGGATCTGACGCTGATTGACGCTGATACGAGAGAAGACCTTCCGATGCAGTCGGAAATGCATGATTTGAGCTGGTATTCCGTAATTGCCTATAATAATGAAAATGCGATTCTTTTATCACAGTATATGAAGGAGGCCGGTTTTAATGATTTAGTTTCCGAATGGTGGCATTTTCAGGATGATGATACACGAAACAGAATAGGATATAATTCCTACATGACAGAAGGGGTCTCTGTTGAGGGCTGGAAAAGAGATGATAACGGCTGGAAATATCGTTTGGAGGACGGAAGTTATTATATAAATACAACGGTTTGGGTAGATGGACAGGAGTGTGTTTTTGATGAGGAAGGATATTGCCTGAGAGAGGATTCTTAAAATGTCCTTTCAGCAAGGAACATCCTTATAAAGTTCCGTTTATGATTCGGATCATCTGGGCAACGCGCGTTTCATAGGTGTGGAACGCGCGTGTTTTATGATAACCGTTTTCGGCAATCTTCTTTCGCTGCTCTTCATGGGAAAGATAGTAATCAGCTTTTTCCGCAAGCTCTTCCCCGGAAGAAAATACTTCCACATCTTTTCCGATTTCATAGTATTCCGGAAGTTCCTCCTGATAATTGGTCAGCAGGAAACCTCCGCAGCCTAAAATATCAAAGATGCGTAAGGAAAGACCGGTCTGAATCGGACGGATGGTCATGTTCAGATTAATGCGGCTTTCATGGAAGATCAGAGGCATCTCTGTCAATGTTTTTGCACTGCCCCGGTTGTGAATCATCGGAAGTTTTTCCGTATTGCTGAGGGTATAAAGGTCTACCTTATGGTGCTCGGACAACATTTGTAAAAGTCTGTGCCTCTCAATTACGGCAGCATGCATGCCGATAAAATGATGTGCCATGATAAAAGATGGCTGAAAATAAGGTGCATATGGGCTCTGGCTCAGATCGGGTACATGTTCCATGAAATCCTGCATGACGGAAGGCTGGCTATTTGCCGGCTCAGCAAGTAACAGCTCTTCCAGCATATTGTAGCCATAGACCTGCAGCTGGGCTTCAATCATACCCTCCACATATCCCTTTGTATATTCGGATAATCCGCTGATTTTGGCATAGGGATCTTTTTCTTCATATAAAGAGCCGACAAAGGAAATATCAGACCGGTATCCAAAACATGCCCGACTGTCAGCGTTTTTAATGACCGTATCCCAGCGCCCTACATTGGTGGCAA
>JBJELZ010000138.1:0-10078 GCA_051879415.1 Lachnospiraceae bacterium | reverse complement strand
TTTCCGCACAGCAGGATTCCGGTCAGTGCGTAACCGGAGGAATACTTGCTTTTCTGATTCTTCTTTCTGGTCACTGCCGCTTTACTCATGGAAGATCGCCGCATGATTTCTTCCTGCACCCGGTAAAATAATTCCTTCGGTATGATAGCCTCATGGTCATTTTCCACATAATACTGTGGGACGATACCATTGTTTATTACCTTTTTCTTGGTCATGAAGTCCACCGTGTAGGTTTTCTGCAGCAGGGCATCTCCCATGTATTTCTCGTTTTTTAACATTTTCATGATAACCGAGTCATACCACTTCTCCTGTCCGGTCGCCGTTTTAATCTGATGCTCCTCCAGATAACTGCCGATTTTGGCTGTGCTGTACCCTTCCAGATAAAGCCGGAATACCAGCTTTACGATCTCCGCCTCCTCTGGTACGATGACCAGCTCTCCGTTCTCATTCTTGGTGTATCCCATAAATTTATTATGGTTTACGATGACCTTCCCTTTTTCAAATCTTCTTACTACTCCCCATCTGGTGTTCTCACTGATGTTTCGGCTTTCCTCCTGCGCCAGACTGCTTAGGATGGTAATCAGGATTTCTCCTGTGCCGTCTAAAGTATTAACCCCCTCTTTCTCAAAAACTACTGCCACGTTTTTTTCTTTCAATTTACGAATCGTCATCAGGGCGTCTACCGTGTTTCTTGCGAAACGGCTGACGGACTTGGTAAGGATCATGTCGATTTTCCCGTCCAGTGCATCCTTAATCATGGCATTGAAGTCATCTCGCTTTTTGGTGTTCGTTGCACTCTTTCCATCATCAGCATAAATACCTGCGTTCTTCCAGTTAGGATTTTCCTCTATCTTTTCTGTGTAATACTCTACCTGTGCCTCGTAACTGCTCTCCTGCTGTTCCAGTTCCGTACTGACTCGGCAGTATGCCGCTACCCTCAGTTTCTTCTCCGTCAGCTTGACATCCCGGTCATACTGTGCTTTGGCAGGTATCATGGAAATCTTCTTTTTTACTGCTGTCTCTGCCATACGTCTCTCCTTTCCGGATACCTATTTGTCGGCGTATCCTGTTTTAATCCGGCTTCCGTTTTTAAATATCACTTCTGCCGTCTGATCTTTATAAACCACAATCTGAGTAATCAGCTTCCGATATAATTCTTCATCGAACTCCACCAGTTCTTCCCTGTCTGCAAGGATTTCCCGCATTTCTTCGGTCTTATAATCGGTATCCCTTATCTCTAATGTCCGGTAGCGTTCCGTTGCTCTTTCATATAAAAGTTCCATGAGATCAGCATGAGATGTTCTCTGGAGCTGCGCCTCCTTTGCCTCTGTTATCCTGCGGTCCAGCTTTCTGTATTCTGCACTGACTCTTTCCCCGTCCTGTCCGGGAGGATTCATCAGCTTTCTATCCTGCATAATTCTGTTGATAGCGTTTACACAAACATCCTTTACCTGCTCGTCTGAAATAAATCCCCCGGCGCAGGTCAGGCGGTTCTGATACACATAATTCTTGCATTTCCATTTTGGAATACCACTGGCTCTTTTCTTATCATGTGGCTGGATATGGCTGTATACTGCCCCACACTCTGCACAGGTGATAACACCTCCAAACAGGATTCTCACATCCCTGCCCGGTCTGTGGCTGCCTTTGCCACCATCTGCCCGTATCTGTTCCCTGCGTTTCTGTACCCTTTCAAACAACTCCGTTTCGATGATCTGCGGATAGTATTCTGTACCGAGGTAATTGTGGTTTTCCAATATCCTGCCGATAGACACGTGGGTCCAGGCTACCCTGTCCTGTGCATTTTTAATACCTCTTGCTTTTAAGCCTTCTGCAATCCTTGTAGCGGAAATTCCACTGTCATAATCCTCAAATATTTCTTCTACGATTTTCCTGTTTTCCTCGCATACTGTGATTTTCCCATCTATGACTTTATAGCCTATTGGCATGTGCCACTGCATTTTCATCCGCTCCTTTCTCTGTCAGTTTCAGTCCGTTATGGAGGCAGAAGGTGATGTCATGCTCTTTTGATACGCTTATCTCTTTTACAGACAGCTTGAAGAGGTTTTCATCAAATTCTCTAATCGGATTCTTCTGTTCCGCAAGCAGTCCGATAAGCTGTTCCGTCCGGACGATCTCTTTTGTCCTCTTCTGCTTTCTGGATAACAGGATTTTCTTCCTTCTGCATTCTGTCAGCTTCTGGATAATCTGGCTGTTGCTCTCCATAAAAAGAGCAGAGTCCATATATCCTTTCTTCATGACTTGATTCAGGATTCGACTCTGCTCACTTAGGTTGTGAATTTCTCTATCCAGTTGTTCGATTTCTTCTGTATCCGGCCTGTCTGCCACAAGCTCTCTCAGTTCCTTTAGCAGCGGTTCCAGCAGGGTTCCCTGATTGGTGAACAGCTTGTTCCACATATCCATAAATGCCTGCTGTATCCTATCCTCCCTGATGGCTTTCATGGCACAGGACTCTTTGTCCTCCACATGTTTGTGGCATGTCCAGATGATTTTCTCATAGGGCTTACCTATGTATATTTTCTGTCTGCGGAAATGGCTTCCGCATTCCTCGCATCGGATTATGCCTGAGAACAGATACCGTTTCTGGTAGTCTCTTTCATTCATACGCAGTGTGTTTGCACGGTATTCCATGACATTTCTTACTGCCTCTGCCTCCTCATGGGTTATGATTGGCGGATGGGCATCCGTTATAAGGTATTGGTTCCTCTGACCAGTGTTCACCCTTCTGATAAAAGGGAACTGTGTTTCCGTGTAAGTCCTCTGCTGCAGGCGATTTCCTTCATACACCGGGTTCTTTAAGATTTCCTTTATCACGCTGTCCTGCCATTTCTCACTTTCCCGGATGGTGGGTATGCCTCTCTGGTTCAGTTCCTTTGTTATCATGTAGGTTCCCATTCCGTTTAAGTAGGCTTCGAAGATCCACCGTACCACCTCTGCCTCGGATTCTTCTATGATAAGGTTTCCATCCTCATCCTTCCGGTATCCATAAGCCGGTGTTCCAATGATAAAGGTTCCGTCCCGGAACCGCTTCTCGATTGCCCAGCGGTTGTTACTTGAGAAGTCTTCCGATTCCCCCTGTGCAATGGATGCCAGCAGTGTCAGCATCAGTTCACTCTTTTCCGTTAATGTGTTCAGATTCTCTTTTTCAAAGTAGATGCCGACACCAATTTCTTTCAGCCTTCGTATAGTCTGGATACATTCCACGGTGTTTCTTGCGAATCTTGTGATGGATTTGGTCAGAATCAGGTCGATATCTCCGTCCTCACAGGCTTCTATCATGGACTGGAATTCTTCCCTGCCCTTTACCTTTGTACCGGTGAGTGCTTCATCCGCATAAACCCCGGCAAACTCCCACATGGGATTTCTTTCAATCTTTGTGGTGTAATATTCTACCTGTGTGGCGTAGGATTCAGCCTGCTTGCTGCTTCCAGTGCTGACTCTGGCATATCCGCACACTCTCATCTTTGGTCTTTCCAGCACCTTTTCGGTACCGGCTGTTCCCCTGATGACGGTTACTTTCTTTGCCATGTGCTTTTCTCCTTTCCCTGTATTTTCAAGGGTTTGCGCCCTTGTCAGCAACATACACTACCACACAAGTCGGAAGATATCTAGTGTTTTTACAGATATACTTTGGCAAGTTCCGGGGAAAAAGTCTCAATGTTCAAAACAGTGATTTTTTCCCTTTCTTCCTCACTAATCAGACCATTTTCCTGCATCTTTTTTAGCAGGAATTCTGCCATCTTGTACATCACTTCATTGGCTCCGTTCTCCACTGCTTCCACCTGCTTTCTCTCCCCAAAATCAATCTATCTGATAACTTCCGGCAGCTATAACTGCCATCGCCGCCAGCACAAACACAACAATGACTGCAATTCCTGTTATGCACGTAACTACTATGACAATTTCCATCTTCTGTGATACCTCCTCATTTTAGGTAAACTAAAATTACCGCTTAACAAAACACACTTATGGCATACTCATCTCTGCCATTGTCACAGCTTCATCTTCCGCGGCAAAATACTCATCAGCCACATCCCTGTCAACGCCGAGAACCTCTCCGGCCTCCTTTTCTCCCATCTGGATTGGTATCAGGAACGGGTGAATCTCTTTACAGAAGTTCTGATCCGGGCAGTTGTTCAGAAAATACCCACAGGTGTCTAACACAAGCCTGTCGCACATATCCGTGATAACCATTTTTTCTGCTTCAAACATATGGCTGCCGATATAGTTGGCAATATTTTCCGGGGTAGTGGAAATCATGGACTCCTGTCTTGCCCCACCGTCACGTGGATAAAGATAGGCATATCCTACTCTCTCTGAATCAAAAATCCTCGCAATCATTTCCATCTCTTCTTTTCTCATTACAAAATCTCCTTTCATGGTGCTTAATCCCACAAGAATACGGCGGAAGGATGGCCCTCCGCCGCATGGATTCTGTGATTAAGTCTTACTGCCATAATCCTTCACTTCATGTATAAAGTGATTTGCTCCTATTCGACACTACTTCCCGGAGCCGGAACGGCGCAAAGACAGAGCGAAAAAATAATCACTCTGTCCGTGGTCATTCCTGGGCAGTCAATCCAGACTGTCTGCGGTTCCTGCCTTATTTGGCAGACAGACATCACAGGAATCTCACCTCCACCACTGCGTGCTGGCTAATCTCAAGGAGTATCATTATAGGCCATTTCTCTCATCGCACCTGTCTACCACAGACAGGCTGTACCCCGGCTTTCCCGCTCGGCTCCTTAGATGCGATCTTTTTTACAACATACGGAATGTTGCAGGAGTGTCAGTGCGCCCCGGTTACGGCTCCTTAAATGGCTAATGTATCTGGACTGCTGGATATGGCTGGCAGGTCACATCGTGATCTGTGTGCCTGCTCTCGAAGACTGACACCATAGTATCCTCTCCGGCATTTGTCAAAGTACCTTGAGAGGATATTCAGAAGAGACCATCTGTCCGAAAAAGTTCCTCTCATAAAGTACTCACACTAAAACGCATTTTGCACACCCTGAAAAATAAAATTTTTTAATTTTTTGAAATTTTGAGAGAAAATCACGCAAAAAAAGCCCGTAATTGTTCCAGTATTCCCTGTATGGATTTCCATACTGCATTTCTGTTCACTCCCTGTTTCTCTGCGATTTCCCGGATGGTCATCCCCTCAAAAAAATAAAGATGCAGTCGCTCCTTCTGAACTTCAGTGAGTGACTGCATCGCTTTCTGCAATATTTCCAGTTCCATCTGTCTGATGACCATATCCTCTAGTGTTTCCCCTGTCTCCTGCGTAAGCTCCTCAGTCTCTCCTTCCGTATATCCATCCCGTATCGTATGCCGCAGGTCTTTCATTTCCTGTGCGTGGGCTTCCTTCCGGAAGGTATCTGCCAATGCCTCATAGACTTCTCTGGTGACATAGGTATATTCTGTTTCTCCAACAGCATTATTATAAAAATCTTTTATTCTTATCCTGATCCATTCTGACATCTTTGTGTCCTCCATTTCGCAATTTTTTTGAAATGAAGGACATACGGCGGGCCTCTGGCGCTATGGCCAGGAACCAAAGGTAAGAAAAAAGGGTGCGTTTCACACGCTAAATAAAGCGTGCGACTCAGCACCCAAATCCTTTCACTATTAAATTCTCCCTTCCTGCCGTCTTCCACAATCCGGTACGGCACAGCTCCCCTAACATGCACCAATCTGCCTTACCCCTATCGCCTTTTGGCGGTACTATACTTGTAAAGTAATGGTGATTCAATAAATGTGTAACAAGTGTTAGGTTAACTGTAATAAGTTGCAATTATAATACTATATTTCCTACTTTTCCTGCTTCTTGAACTATAAAAAATCCTCCCCGTTTTGATCCGGGAAGGACTTGCATGTCATTCCATATGCGCTTGCAGATATAGCTGAATTTTACCGATAATCATAAATCCTGCCGTGATACAGATACTCACATACACAGCATAAGCATATGGAGTCAATTCTGCATACCATAACACGCCTAGTATGGTCAGTTCTAATGCTGTTATGAGTCTTGCCTTTCTGCCAAAATGCTTCAGTTCTTTGTCATCCAGTTTCCGATTTTTGCTGTGCATGGGACTTAACCAAAAGATGATACCCGATGCCAGAATCAGAAACAGCAATAATATCATGAATGGTGCTTTTAAAAACAGTTTTTCCGTATATACCGGAATAAAAAGCACCAGATTGGAACCAATGTAGCAGAATACACGGCTGTCTGAATGATACCCGCCGGTATAGCTGCGAAGAACCATAAAAGAAACCGTAAACACTGCAACAACCAACAGTTTTTCCGTCACCAGTCCTATCAGGAATGCTGTTACAATGTTAAGCAGTAAAATCATCCCATTTCGGATTCCAAACTCATAGATTTCCTGCTCCTCTTCTTTTATGATTCCCCGTTCTACCATCCGGTGGCTGAGCCACTTTGTCATTGCTTAAAACTTTCTCAGTTTCTCGCAACCGCTTGGCATCTTATCCTGACCAAAATACCACATACAGCAGCGGTTGGTTGCTACTGCGGTTACCATAAGTGCCATAGCTGCCATGATGTTCATGGTCTTACCGCTTAACTTGTTCATCCAGTTTCTTTTCTTCATCTGTAGAGCCTCCTTTGCCTTGATGGCTCTACTCTACCAATTCTATTTCTAAATGCAACCTATCTGTAATAAGTCGACAGTTATCTGTAATAAGTTGCATTTTTACTCTAATTTTTCAATATCGGTCAGCAATAGTATTGCTTCAAATTCCTCTCCATTATCGTGTAGTATCAGATTTCCTCCATATTTTTCTGCCACCTTACGCACGGAGTGGATACCCCTGCCATGTTTCCATTTGTCTACTTTGGATGTGACAAATGTTGGATTTTTCTTAGGCAGTTTACTATTCACAATCTTTAATAACAGCTTGCCTTCCTGATATCTGGTTTCCACAGTAATATGGCGCTTTTGAAGTTCAACAGCATTATTCGCCTCGATTGCATTATCCAGAAGGTTACCATACAAAACCCCCATATCCCCTGTTTCGACTGATATCTTTTTGGGTATCAATGCGGAGACCTCAAATCGGATCGCTTTCTCCTTTGCCTTTGCACTTTTTACCTTCAAGATGGAATTCAGAACCGGGTTGGCAGAATAAATAATCTCTTCGGCAAGTTTGATATCTCCCAGCATTTCCTGCAGCTTATCCCTAATGATTTCACTATTTCCCTGCTCTGCCGCATCCAGAAGTCCAGTCAGCCGGTTCTTCATGTCATGCCTGATATTCTGAATCTGATCCTGATATCTCTCCATGTCCCGGTAGTATTCATCCCGATACGATACCTCTCTCTGCATCATCTCTTCTTCATGCTGCTTCTCTGCTACAGTAGTATACTGCTCAATCATTATGAATATGAGATAATTGGTCACGATAATGGCAAAAATAATACACATACACAGGACCATCATCTGTGCAGAAATCAGTTCCTTTGAAACTTCAATCAATAAAAAGCAACTGATCAGACTGGTCATCGGAATAATAGCCAGCATATAAAGTATTTCTTTGGGTATAAGGGACAAACGGATGCTCTTTCCTGACTTTAAACGACAGAATATCTCCACGATTGCTGCATTCAATAGTGCCATCACAAAGACTGTAAAATAATAGGAAACTGTTGTGTCCCGAATTATTTCTTCCATGAATGCTTTATTGCACAGATATCCTATTGGCTCTGTGATTCCTACGATTCCTATGTAAAGTAATATTGCAATAAACTTACTGGAGATTTTTCCTCCGTACTGGCATATATAAATACTTGATATAACAATTGTCGTCAATAGATTCAGCCAGTTAATATCAAGCTGATTTACAGCACTTCCAATCAGTTCACATCCAATCAGCAGGAGGATGGAAAACTCCACAGAAGTCTTCCTTTTTCCAATAAACACCTCTAAAAATCGGCGATAGACACACAGGTCAAAAATGTTGATCATTAGCCGAACTCCATACAAGACCATGTCACATTCCTCCCTGCACAAAATCCATATATTTTTCTAGCAGGCTCTTCCGAAATCCCCTGCTTATCGTCAGCTCTGTTCCGTCCGAAAGTATGACTGTTGCTCCTGAGACATTTTTTACATGCTTCAGATTTACAATAAAAGAACCATGTACAGCGGCAAACACTCGCTCATCCAGTTTCCCCCATAATTCTTCTAAGTTCATGTTTGTTTGGTAAAATTCCCCCGGTGTGTGAATGATTGCCTGACGTCCTTTCTTTTCCAGATAAAGGATTTCGTCAAACTTAAGACTGTACCGGCTTCTGCGGTAACTGAAAGAAAAGTTTTGATTTGTCAAGTTCAGATAGGTTTCTGCTTTGTCGAAAAGCAGGCGGAGCCGATCTTCTGTAATCGGCTTTGAAATAAAATCAAATGTAACAACTTCAAATACATCCGGCATGTATTTTGTATAGCTTGTCAGAAATACAAGCAGAGCCTTGGGGTCTTTCGTTCTAATCTCCTTTGAGACAGCAAGACCGTCCATTCCCGGCATTTCAATATCCAGTATGTACATATCTGGTTTAGAGCTTGTATCAGTACAGGCTTTCAGCAGTTCTCTCGGATTTGTGAAAAACTCATACTCAACAGCATAGTCAATCATCCGCACTGTATATCGCTTAATTATCTCGATATCTTGTGGATTATCATCACAGATGGCTACCCTCATAATGTCTTCTCCTTTACATATATTAAAAATATACATAAGGGAGGACGGTCAACTATGAGCTTGTCATTAGTTTCTTCATATATGCCAGCATACGGTCAAGAAATTTGTCTCTTTCTTCCCTGCTGCAATTTGCCAGAAACAATTCCACATCATATATCTTGTTATGCTCTCCAGCAATCAGATAAGTCGGTTCAATCTTGTATTTTTCATATAAAATCAACATCTTTTCTGGCTGTAGTCCATAGATACCGCTCTCAATCTTACGATAATGCTCTACTCCGACATCCAGTACTTCTGCAAATGTCTCTTGAGTATATCCACTGTTTTCTCTGGCGCTTCGCAACCGTTTCCCTATTTGTATATTTATTTCCTTTTTCTCTGTTTTCATGGCGTTCACCTCGCTTTTATGGTTATGATACCAATGCAAGGCGCATTCAAACAGATTGCAATACGGCACTTTATATGTCGCATTGCGACATTCCCCCATAAATGAAAAGAGAGCAGTAAACCACTTATGGTTTACTACTCGCTTTTCCATTTTTAGTACTTAAAGTTTCTACTCTTTCTCGTTTTCTTCTTTTTTCTTCACTATAAAGAATACGCATAATCCAAGGATAATTACCACTACACCGATTACAATAATCCACCAAGGATTCCATGCATCGTTATTTACTTCTGCGCCTGTCTGTGTAGATTCAGCTTCTGTAGACTGACTTTCTGATTCAGGTTCGGTAACCTGCTCAAGTTTATCCATCGGCTCCGTATCAATTGCAATGACGTAATCGGATGCATGGGTGAAGGTCAACTCTGCCGTTCCATCCTCTGCAATCTCGTCTGCACAGATAAATTCCAGTTCTCCGGTCTTTTCGTTAAAGTAGAACAGGTTTGCATAAAGTCCGGCATTGCTTGCTTCCATGTTGATAGAAAGGACTGCGGTGAAACCAAACTCGCCATCGTAAGCAAGACTGATCTGCTGGCTGTAGCGTTCTCCGGTTACATTGTTGATAACATCTACCGGAATGGTGGTTGTTCCGATCTTTACAGAGAAATCAATATCGCCTATCTTGTCACTGGTAATGCTCTGACCGTTTACGCTCCATGTGATACCATTACCCATATCAAAGACAATGGTAACATCTTTTCCTTTGATTTCATCCAGTACATCACCCGGAACAACAGATGAACCATTCATTTCTACAACTATGCTGTCGCCATCTTGTGTCTTATCCACTTCAGCCTTGATGACCTCCCAGCCTTCCTTGCCTGTCTCATCTTTGATGTACGGCTTTCCGATATCCGGTGTATTTTCTCCTCCCGGTTGATTTTCTCCCGGATT
>JBJELZ010000137.1:0-10177 GCA_051879415.1 Lachnospiraceae bacterium | reverse complement strand
TTGTGACAAAAGGAACGTCCCCGATGAACACTACTCTGATTCTATCACACCATCTGTATATTTTCTATTCATATCATGTCGCTTCTTCCGGTTCTCCACCGTATCAAACAGGATGGAAAAATCATAGTCCTCCGGGTAAAGCTCCGTTGCTGCCACATGCAGTTTCACCCGCTTATGATTAATCCAGATCTTTTTGCCCGGCAGCTGCACCCTTAACACACCTTTTTCATTCACCGGAACACACACGATCCCGATCTTTTTCTCAGGATAAACCATGACACTGTCACCAATTTGGTATTTGGTTGTAAGCTCTGTCTGATTTTTTCCTGTTTTTACTTTGGAAAGCTTCGGAGCATTACTCTTAAGAAGCGCACTGTCAGGCTTCTGAAATTGATAAGACTTCACAGCATCTTCTCCATAGGAAGCTTTTATCGCCACCTTCAGCATTTCATTGGGCATCCCCAGCCTGTCTGCAATGTAAAATGCACAGCTTTCTCCCGCTTCTCCAATAACCATTTGATAAGTGGGTCTTAGGGTTTCCTTATCAAAAACCATTCTTGCATTTACAATCCCTTCTGTCTTAGCCGCATATTCCTTTACCTCCGGATAATGGGTTGTCACCAGGAAAATGGCACCGCTTTTTCTAAGCTCTTCCAGGATTGCAATTGCTATCCCCATTCCTTCCGTAGGATCTGTTCCGGAGCCTAATT
Source organism: Lachnospiraceae bacterium (assembly GCA_051879415.1). GTDB lineage: Bacteria > Bacillota > Clostridia > Lachnospirales > Lachnospiraceae > NK4A136. The sequence goes on along the minus strand of JBJELZ010000137.1, from coordinate 9,467 downwards.
CATCCATAATGATAAAACTATCTTTTGTCGCCTTGCTCAAAACCTCCAGCACATTGGTGATATGGGCAGAGAAAGTAGATAGATTTTCAGACAGGTTCTGCCCATCGCCAATATCGCATAGATAAGAATTGCTCATACAGATTTCTGCCTGCCTACATGTCACATGCAAGCCGCATTGTGCCATGATGCAATTTAGCATGACCGTCTTAATGGCTACGGTTTTTCCTCCCGTATTCGGCCCGGTTATCACAATCCCCTGTACCGCTTCCCCAATCTCAAACTGCAATGGTACCGCTATGGTTTTATCCATCAGCGAATGGCGCGCCCCGTCCAGCCGGATTCTCCGTTCTGTATTAATCGTCGGTTCTACAGCATCCATTTCCATACTCAATTTTCCTTTGGAAAAGATAAAATCTAATTTTTCCATCCTTTCCAGATTCTCACGAAGCATCGGCGCCGATGCCAGAACAATAGCGGATAATGTATACAAAATGCGATATACTTCATTTTCTTCCTCTATTTTCAGAAGCTGCAGTTCCTCATAATATTTTGCAACACCTGCCGGTTCCATGAAAAGTGTGCTTCCCGTGGAAGACTTATCAATGATACTGCCGGATATCTTAAGTTTATATTCTTTTTTAACCGGAATGCATACACGCCCGTTTCTAAGCGTATAATAGTTATCCGCCATGCACTCCTTATGGGAACGCATGATTTGTTCCGCCTTCTGCTTCATCTGTTCTTCACATTTAATGATCTGATTCCGAATCTGCCCAAGTTCTTTTGATGCATAATCATCCACAGCACCATTTCTGATCTTATTACAGATTTCTTCATGCAGTTCCGCCAGTGCATCCAGATTTTCTTCATAATATGCCAGGGAATTTTGATACTGCTTCCCTTTTTCCAGATAGTCCTTCAATCGTTTAACTGCAACCAGAACCTTTTCAACCCGCTCTAACTGATACGGGGTCAGGCAGTCTCCCTTCTCTGCAATCAACAGAATATCTTTTATTTCAGAGATATTCTGCAGCGGCGGTATTCCTGTCTTTTCCATCAAACTCCTGGCATCTGTGGTATCCCGCAACTGTTTTCTTAATTCATTTTCAGAAATGCACACAGAAGTTTCTTTAATTTTTTCCTTTGCCCAATCAGTAATGGCCAAATCAGCCCATTTCTCTTTTACTTTATCAAATTCAATCTGTTTATCTATATTCATTTTCTCTCCTTTCCAGGGACGGGGCTTCTGTCACAAGGAGCGCCGTCCCCAATGCAACCCAATGCAACCAATAAAAATAGCATGACCCTACAGCCATGCTAATATCATCTATGAAAATATAAACCACAATATTAAGCAATTGTAAGGCGAAAAATGGGCATACCCCTAGCGTAAACTAGAGATCACCCCTGCAGTATTTATTTTACTACATTCTCCATTACAACAATGCTTAACAAACAAAATCCACCTTAAACTTTTTGCTCATTGTACATTATCCCAAATGATTGGTCAAGTGATTTTTGTTTTATTCTGCCTTGTAACGGTGCCGAGCCAATGGATATCAATTCCTTTTAGATATCCATTTTCTCAATTTACTAATAAGTGGCCCGGTAAAAAAAGCACTTATTATTGTTCCAATGCCAACGGCAGATCCTGTAAAAACACCTATTAGAATACAGGTTATATCTGTTGCAATTCTGATATTTTGATATTTAATTCTACCGGATACCTTCTCTTCAATAATAAGACCAAGTGCGTCGTAGGCTGCCATCCCCATATTACATTCCATATAGAGAGCCGCCCCAAAACACATACAACACAACCCAACAATTAAGAAAATGATTCGCATCAAAAAACAATCTTGCAGACTTTCATTTGCAATCCCCATCTTATGAAAAGCAAATGAAAACCCTTCCACAACATAGGCGCAGAAGAACATATTGGCTATTGCACCCAGCCCTAGAATTGATGGCTTTAAAAGATATAAAGGAACAAATATCAGGATGTTAACTAACAGCTGATAAGTACCATAACTAATTGGAAGATGACTACTAACGCCAAGATTCATACAATTAAACGGGTCTGTACCAAAATTAGAAAATCTTAATGAGGTAACTCCCAGTGCAATTAAAAAAACCGCCAATACAATATAGACAAATCTTTTCATAAATCTGCTACCTTCCAGCTTTCTAGTTTAATAATTCCGATCCGGTATTCCAATTATCATCTGCCAGCGTTCCGATATTATCACTAATCATGCAGTTATGATTATTTAAAGCAATGATAAGCTCTTTGCGCGCTCCGTTTATCAGTGTATTGTCCTTGATAATACACCCTTCACAGTCTTTTAAGATCATTCCAAATTCAGGAGAGAGAACTCCGCCGCCGCCATCATTTCTTCCAACACGCATTGTATTACCCGTAACAGTCATATCGGAACAATTTTTACATCGTACGTGACAGCATCTTACATCTTCTGGTTTTTGTTCTGTATACGCACCGGATCTTCTAAAAATATTTCCTGTCAGAGTAACCAACGATACCCTCTTATTCCCACCAAGTTCCACTGCCGGGCCATGGCTTCTGTCAAAAAAGTTACCTGTAAAATTATAGCTGTCTCCAAATAAGAACTGAAATCCTCCTGTACCGTTCCATTCCACTCTATTTCCGGTCGCAGTAATGGAAGCTGCGACATTTCCTCCCTGAATTCCCCAACCTTTATTAAAAGAGAACCAGTTATCAAGGACAAAACCATCCCAACCATCGATAAAAAGGCCGTTTCCTCCATTATTGTGAAGCATGGAATGTCTGACAGAGAAGCACCAGACATGCTCCAAATGCACGCCATCACCAGAGAAATTTCCTACTCTGCAGTCATCAATAACAGGGGTATCTTCCTCACTTCCGCCATTATAATGATCCCAATATAGTTTTATCCCATGGATTGATTCTCCCAAGTTTCTCCCTTGAAAGCACATTCCTCTGATGGCACATCCAAATGCGCCTGTAATATCAATCAAGGAATCTACAGTTTCATCATTCAGAATAAATACAGACGCCCCATCCGATCTGTAGGACCAGGCAGAAGTACCACTAAGAGATACCCCTTGTCCATGCATTTTTAAATGCCCTACCATATATTTACCCGGAGGAACAATTACACTTCCACTACATAAGGCCGCATCATCTAAAGCCTTCTGCACAGCTGCTGTACAATCCGTTTTTCCATCTCCGATTGCTCCATATTCCCTAATATTCATTTCCGTATTCATAAAGTATCCCCCTTTATATAAACAAAATTTGTTTGTATAATTTAGATTATATATGTACAAATAATAATTTCTATGAAATAATTGATACAAAATATACACAAAATGATACTAAGAGAGAAACCAATTATGTATATAAATAATGCTTATTTAAATGATTCGTTATTAAATTATAAAGACACAACGAATCCATTATCCATTCTCAGCTGCGGCAATTATAAATTATTCTCTATCCATAAACTTCCCACCTTTAGACCGAGAGGACGATTGGATTATCAACTGATTTATATTGCATCCGGTATTGCTCATTTTTATTTTAAACCCGATGGTACAGAAACTATAATTCAAGCCGGGACCTTTGTTTTATTCCGTCCAAAAGAATACCAGCACTATATTTACTATGGTTCAGATTCTACAGAAGCCTACTGGATTCATTTTTCCGGTACAGATGTTAAACGTATTCTTAAAAACAGCGGTATTACTAATGGAATGAAAATTATAAGAACAGGGACAAAAATGATTTATGCTGATCTATTTGAAAATATTATCAGTGAAATTCAACAGAAAGAAACCGGATACGAAACAATGATAAAATCCTATTTCCGTCAGATACTGATCCTGATTGCAAGAGACAGCGCTACCCTAAAGGACAACTCCAATCGCTTTATAAAAGAGGAAATTGAACTGGCCAGGAACTATTTCAAAGAACACTATTTCGAAGAAATCAATATAGATGCCTATGCCTCTTCACGGGGCATGAGCATCAGCTGGTTTATACGAAACTTTAAGGATATAGCAAGTATGACCCCCCTTCAATATATTCTTTCACAAAGAATTGCCAATGCACAGATTCTTTTGGAATCGACGGATTATACAATCAATGAAATCAGCAACCTTGTCGGATATGATAATCCTTTGTACTTTAGCAGACTTTTTTCGAAACAAAAAGGAATGTCTCCGCGCAAATACAGGGAACTGGTAAAGAATCCTTCTACCTCACATCTTTGCTATAATCATTAAGGAAAAGAGGTGCGTAAATTTGGTCATTTTCATAACCGGGGCTACCCATACCGGGAAAACAAACCTTGCGCAAAGGATGTTGGAAAAATTTAAATATCCATATGTATCCCAGGATCATATTAAGATGGGACTGATCAGAAGTCATTATACAAAATTAACGCCGGAAGATGACGATCAAATGACAGACTACTTATGGCCCATCACCAGGGAAATGGCAAAAACTGCTATTGAAAACAATCAGAATCTGATTATAGAAGGATGCTACATCCCATTTGCGTGGAAGAAGGATTTTGATGAGGTGTATTTAAAAAATATCCGGTACATATGCCTATGCATGAGCGATAATTACATCAACCGGCATTTTGATGATATCAGAAATTTTGCATCTTGCATTGAGAAGCGTCTGGATGACACAGATTATACTTTAGAACTGATAAAACGCGATAATCGCATGTATCGAGAGGGATGTGCCAGTCATAATCTGGAGTACATATTGATTGAAGATCATTATCAGGATGCAATAGAACGCTGTTTACGGTTTGAATTTGAAACATGCAGCTAATGGTTTTATTTTGTAATGGAGGAAGCAGACATATGAATATAATATTTGATGAGGCGTCGAAAGATGATATAGCAGAATTGATCAGATTAAGAATTGCTTATATGGCTGACGATTTCGGCGGGGTAAGCGACCATGAAAAAGAGTGTATGGAGAAACAGTTGCCTGATTATTTTAACAGAAAACTGGGTGAGGAACTGATCGCATTTGTGGCGAAAGATAACGATCAAATCGTTTCTGTGGCATATCTGCATATCATTGAAATGCCTGCTAATTCAATCCTTCTAAATGGATTATATGGAGAGGTTTTGAACGTATATACGGAGCCTGAGTACAGAGGAAAGGGATTATGCACCCGGCTTATCAAAAATCTTATTGTCTATGGGAAAAAGCGGGGGCTGGGCAGAGTAGACTTAAGCGCAACAAAGGACGGATATCCGATTTATAAGAAGCTTGGCTTTGTTGATAAAGAACAGCGATATACGGATATGCGATATCACTACTGTGACAAAGGGACACTCCTCGTGACAAAAGCCCCGTCCCCAACACAACCCTTGTATATTATTGTCGAATAATGTAAAATAAAGCACAGAATAATGTAGTAATCTAATCATTGAGGATGAAGGTAAAAAATGAAACCAGAAGAAATAGAAAATTTATATGACATTTCCGATTATCATCGTCTTAAATGCCTGGGAGATGATATTAATGAAATATTACCGGTTATTCTGAAAAATATTGCGGTGGGTGTAGGTCTGTTCGAGGTTGGGGAACAGGTGCGCTCAGTGTATTTAAATGAAGCCTATTTTTCATGTGTAGGTCATACAAAAGAACAATATGGAGATTCCGGTCACGATATTTTTTCCACACTTCTTCCGGAAGATGCAGTAAAATTTAAAGCATGCATCGAAGAACATGCACCAAAGAGAGAGAATATCCGGTGTACCTTCAGAGGATACCGGGCGGATGGAAGCCTGAACTGGTTTGAGGTACATGGGGTAGCGTTAGAAAATAAGAATAGTACCAATCCGTTATACCTTACTGTTGTAAATAATATTACAGAAAAGAAAAATTACGAAAATAGTCTGGATGCATTAAAGACCGCTAATGCAAAGCTGATGATGCAGGAAGAAAGATATAAGATCCTGGAAGCAACATCCCAGGGATTGCTTTTCGAGTATTATCCGGATAGTGATACCATGATCTTTTCTTATAATTTCCCTGATAACAAAAAACGCAGGGAAATTAATCATTACAGTGAATTTATAAAGACTTCACCTTTGGTCCACAGCTCGCATCTACAGAAATTTAAGGATGCATTGTGGGGAGCATGTGAAAAAGAGACGGAAGGAAATCTGGAGTATCTGTCATCGGTATCAGGTGGAGGCTACCGCTGGCATAACACACATTACAAAAGTGTAGCAGACGAGGATGGAAAAATCCTTAGTGTCATGGGAATTATCGAAGATATCCATGAAGAAAAAATGGAGAAAAACAACCTGAATATCAGAGCTGAAAGAGATGGCCTTACAAATCTTTATCGTAAAGAAACGGTATTTGAGAAAATAGAGGAATATTTAAAAGAGAATCCGGAAGGAGAGTTTTTCTTTATCATAATCGACCTGGACGACTTTAAGAGCATCAACGACAAATATGGACATCAGTACGGAGATGAGGTTCTGAAGAAGGTTGCCAAAGACATAACAGGACTTTTCGGAGAGACCGGAATACTGGGAAGATTCGGCGGGGATGAATTTGTCATTCTCACAAAGGATATGTCAAGGGATGAGGTAGAAAAGCAGTTGAATAAGCTTCAGGAGACCAATCATTTCAGTGCCGGAATCGTACAATGGCATCCGGGTGATAGTATGAAAGATATCTTTGACAAAGCTGATCATGAAATGTATCAGGTAAAAGCATCTAATCACAATCGCACTCTTCTTCCGGAGAGTAATGCCTAAAATAAAATACAAGCATAATCACTGCCACTACGATAAAGGGAATCGCACCTATAATACCGGTCGGAGCAGGACCGATAAACGGATTTCCACCATCTTTTGTGCAATAGATTCCAATTCCACAAATACTGTTGATTGCACCATGCCCTAAAACTGCAGGAATGCAGCTCTTTGTCTTCATGGCAACATAGGATAAGAAAATTCCCATCACGATGCAGAAGCCGCACATTGCTGCAATTCCCGTAAACGGAAATCCAGGATAACCTACGCCATAGTTATGTCCGATTGCCGTAAGCGGGGCATGCCATAGTCCCCAGATCACACCATTTATCAAAAGCATTGGAACTGCCGGAAGTTTTTCAGCCATTTTCGGTAATAAATAACCCCGCCATCCCCATTCCTCACCAAAGCAGGTAATGAAATTCAGAATCGGTCCCATGATACATGCTGACAATGCCTGAATCACCAACAGAGTAGATAACGGCATGGGATAAGCCTCGGGGTCAGCACCGGACGCTGCCATTGTTGCCTGCATAAATCCTAATTCCGGATCAAAATGACTGGGGAAAATCAGAAAGTATATAACTGTTCCCAATACCGACAAGATACCCGGGCCAAAATAAGCCAAAAGATAGGTCTTGATATTTCCCTTAAAATGCGGTCGAAGCCAGGCATTTTTAAATCCTTCCTTCGTAACCAGTCTTGTCAAAAGCGCACCAATCGCCGGAAAAAACATCACTGCCGTAATTAACAAAGTGGTATATGCCTCCATTCCCTCACGCACATTGTCTGTATTCGCCATAGGATAAACAACACCGAAGCAGTAGCTGTAGGTAATCAAAAAGGTAATACCCAAATAGATCAGAATTCTTTTTGTTTCTAATTTTTTCTCTTCATTATCTTTCTTAATATCCATATTCTCCATACTCGTTCCCTCCTTATTATCCATTTATTCAGGTAATTGCGAAACTCAAATTATTCCATTTTGAAGTAATTACAAAACTCAAAACATTCCATTTTGAAGTAATTACAAAACTCAAATCATTCCATCTTTGGATAATTGCAAAACTCAAATCATTCCGTTTTTAGATAATTGTGAGACTCAAGACCTTCCATTTATTTTATAATTCTCCCACATAATTCATCATAGATTGCTTTCGTTTCCTCTTCGCTCTTTCCATTGATCACAAGGATATTGCCGTCAACCGTAAGAACAACACAGGAATCACACGAAGTATAAGAATATCTGGTGTACTTACCAAATTCCCCGTTTTCAAACTCACCCATCAGGACACTAAAGCTTCCATAGCCAAAGTTTCTGCCTGAAGAAGCATTGGGATCATCCTGTTCACGATACTCAATATCATCTATTTCCCCATAGGAAACCGCGATATCATCCCAGTAGGCTGCATCGATGGCAAAGGAATCTTCTCCAAAGCTTACTTCAAATTTACCTGTAAATAGAAACAGCATTGCAAGTACAATAATAAATATTCCGACAACCATTGAAATTTTACCGGTCTTTTCCTCCGCAGGGGTCAGCACTGCATCCTCGCTTGTTGCTGTTCCGGATTTTAATTGCTTTCGATAATAAACATAAGAGTATATCATCGGAGAAATTGCCATTATGAGGATGAGCGGCAGGAAGATAAGGACAAAATTTTCCATGGGAACAAATATGGTTGCCAGCAGAAGCAGTCCGCCAAATACCCAGAGTCTTCCTGTAAATCGGTGTGTTTTATTCCAATTTTCTTCATTCTTAAGTGTCCATCTGACTTTGACTCCTATCGTACGATTCTGTCTGCATTTTGGCATATAATTACCAAGTATCACAAACATCAGACCCAGAAGGATACGTACGATCATGCTGGTATTAACATCATTTCCCAGAGCAATTGCATAAACGGAACTGCATATGATTAAAGAAATCATCGGCAGAATCCATAATACCATTTGAAAAACTTTACTGCTCTGGTTCTTATTTTTTGAATCACGGACTGTAATAAAAATACAGAGCCAGTGTGTAGCCAGAAAAATCAATGGCATTCCGAAAATGGAAAACCCTCTTCCGCTCCATCGATCCGGCTCGCCGGAAATCCCCCAATGAGTTATAATATGTTCCGGCAGATAGTTCCATAACAATAATCCTGTCAGAACAGGAAGTAAAATAACAAGATTAGATATAATCACCTGCCATTTATGTTTCTTAATCATCGTCACTCTCCCCTTTCAAATCTGTAATCCAGAGCATGATTTCCTCTAAAACAGAAGTATTCAGCTCGTAAAAAATAAATTTACCTTCCCTGGTGTCCCGAATCAGATCCGCATCCTTTAATACCGACAGATGACGGGAAATACTTGCTCCGGTAACCGGAAACCGCTCACTGATTTCCCCTGCAGACATTTTTCCGTCCTTTAAAAGATTTAATATCTCACGACGTATGGGATCAGCAAGAGCCTTTAATGTATTTTGTAATCCCATTTCCCTTCCTCCTTGTTTAACATTTAACCTAAATGTTAAATGTATTATAATTCCGATTTTTTTCTTTGTCAATCGTTTTTTGGGGACGGGGCTTTTGTCACAAGGAGCGCCCTTTGTCACGAGGAGTGTCCCTCTGTCACGATACCGGCGTGACAAAGGGCGCTCCTTGTGACAAAAGCCC
>JBJELZ010000136.1:0-10197 GCA_051879415.1 Lachnospiraceae bacterium | reverse complement strand
CATCTGAGCCTTTTTTCTTTGCCCAGTTTTTTCATAGGTCATTTGACACTATCTATCATTTGAATTTTTTATAATTATATCAAATTTAACATTTTCTGTCATCCTTCATATAAAAATACTCGTATCATCAGTCCTACAGTTTCATAGTCAGCGCAATCCGTTTCCTTGCAGGATCTACCTCTAACACCTTCACTTCTACAATATCACCTACGCTGACTGCTTCTAACGGATGCTTGATGAACCGTTCCGTCATCTGCGAAATATGAACAAGTCCATCCTGATGTACCCCGATATCTACAAAGGCACCAAAATCAATTACATTTCTTACCGTTCCTTTCAATACCATCCCCGGTTTCAGATCCTTCATTTCCAGAATGTCATTTCTAAGGATTGGTGCAGGCATATCTTCCCTAGGATCTCTGGAAGGCTTTTCCAGCTCATGGACAATATCTAACAAAGTAATTTCACCGATTCCCAGTTCTTGTGCAAGTTTTTTCTTATCTTTAATTCTCCGCTCAAGACCTGCTGTTTCTCTTTTGGATTCTTTGATCGCTTTTGCAGCATCCTTTTTATCTTTCTGAGCCTGCTTGATGTCATCCATGGTCAGATCCAGTTTTTCCATCAGACGCTCTGCCGCCTCATAGGATTCCGGATGAACACTGGTGGCATCCAGCGGATTTTCCCCATCCATAATCCGCAAAAATCCTGCACACTGCTCATAGGCCTTAGGCCCAAGCTTACTAACCTTTAGAAGCTGCTCCCTGCGGACAAATTTTCCATTCTTTTCCCGGTAATCCACAATATTTTTTGCAATGGGCTTTGTAATTCCGGAAACATATCCTAAAAGAGCAACCGAAGCAGTATTGACATCCACACCGACATGGTTGACGCTGTCCTCCACCACGCCGCCAAGTGCCTCGGCAAGCTTTTTCTGATTCATATCATGCTGATACTGCCCTACACCGATTGCCTGGGGTTCGATTTTTACCAGCTCTGCCAAAGGATCCTGTAATCGCCTTGCAATGGATGCGGCGCTTCTCTGCCCCACATCAAAGTTTGGGAATTCCTCTGTTGCCAGTTTGCTGGCAGAATAGACAGAGGCACCTGCTTCATTAACAATCACATATTGAACCGGTCTTTTTATTTCCTTTAGAAGTTCCACAATGATCTTCTCAGACTCACGGGAAGCTGTTCCGTTTCCCAGAGAAATCAGATCTACGTTATATTTCTCAATCAGCTTCTTCAACTCACATTTTGCTTCTTCCACCTTATTCTGTGGGGCTGTCGGGTAAATTACCTTGGTATCCAGCACCTTTCCGGTGGCATCCACAACCGCAAGTTTACAGCCCGTGCGGAATGCAGGATCCCAACCAAGTACCACTTTACCTGCGATGGGCTGCTGCATGAGAAGCTGTTCCAGATTTTTTCCAAATACGCTGATGGCACCATCTTCCGCCTTTTCCGTCAGTTCATTCCTGATATCCCTTTCAATGGCAGGTGCAATCAGACGTTGATAGCTGTCTTTTACCACTTCTTCCAGAACCGGTCCCGTGATCGGATTTTCTCTTGTAATCGTCTGTTTTTTCAAATACTCCAGAATCAGGTCAACAGGAGCTTCCAGCTTCACAGTCAGAAATTTTTCTGCCTCGCCCCGGTTCAATGCCAGCACCCGGTGTCCTACAATTTTATTCACCGGTTCTTCAAACCGGTAATACATCTCATATACGCTTTCTGCGTTTTCATCCTTTGCCTGGCTTATGATCCTGCCTTCTTCCCAGGTTTTTTTACGAATCCAGGTTCTGTACCGGGCATCATCGGAGATCTGCTCTGCAATGATATCCATCGCACCTGCAATGGCATCCGAAGCAGTTGCAACCCCTTTTTCCTCACTGATATACTCCCCTGCCAGTTCCTCCAGCGGAATTGTTATATCCTGTAAAAGAATCTGGTCTGCCAGTCCCTTCAGACCTTTTTCCAGTGCAATGCCCGCTCTTGTTTTTCTCTTGGGTTTAAATGGACGGTAAAGATCCTCCACTGCAACCATGGTTTCTGCAGCAAGAATCCTGTTCTTCAATTCTTCATCCAGCTTCCCCTGCTCCTCAATGCTGGAAAGCACCTGTTGTTTTCTATCTTCCAGATTTCTCAGATATCCCAACATCTCATGCAGGTTTCGCAGCACCTCATCATTCAGCGCCCCTGTTGCTTCTTTCCTGTAACGGGCAATAAACGGAATGGTATTTCCTTCATCAATCAATCCCACCGCAGCATCAACCTGCGATTTTTTAATATTCAACTTTTTTGCAATTGCTGCATTAATATCCATAGTCATAATCCTTTCTTTTTTCAGCCCGTCAATACCGGCTGTGATACTTTTGTTCACTCCTGCATTATTATACTTCATATTGCATTAAAATGTAAAATCATTTAAACTATAAATCAGGATTACATCAAATCGGAAATGGAGTTGTATTCTTATGATAACATTTACAGATGACTGCCTGATCGGCATTGAACAGCTGGATAATGAACACAGACACTTATTTGATTTATTAAATCAGGGAATAAACCTTTTGGAGGATCATTGCCACGGAGACAGCTATGACGAAATCCGGGCTTTGATTTCCGAACTTGATGAATATGTGGAAACCCACTTTGAACACGAAGAAGCATATATGAAAGAAATCTGTGATCCGGAGCTGCCCAACCAGCGTATACAGCATAATTTGTTCCGGAATCGTATTCACAACTGGTACTTCAAGAATCTGGATTCCTCCGATGAGCAGCAAAGTCTGCTGACAGAAATCATTGAATATATGTTTAAATGGTTATATGGTCACATTATCGGCAGTGACACCCTGATTGGCAAGCTTCCTCCCGTAGAAGAATGGCTGTTAAAAGAAAATCCCTGCGAATTCACGGATGATTATTTAACCGGCATACCCTTAATTGACGCTGAACACCGGGAACTCTTCAAGCTGATTGACCAGATCAACAGCCTGATTCGTTTTGGTGTAAATGATTCCGATTTTGAAGAAATCGAAAAAATTGTCGGCCAATTAAATAACTATGTCAAAGAACATTTTTCAGACGAAGAAGAGTACATGGAAAGCATACATTACAAAGCAATTGATGCCCAGAAAGCCGCCCATGCCACTTTCATTGCTAAGATGAATTCCATCGATTTTGATGAAATTAAAAAGAAGCCACAGGAAAATATGGAAAAATTGATTGAATTTCTTACCCAGTGGTTAATCCAACACATATTGCGTATGGATAAAAAAATCGGTGAAGCATAAAATCATTTTTTAATCTCTTCCGGCAGCAGGTGAGGTGCAGATTCAATAAATTCCGCTGCACCCTGCGGTCCCGGTGCCCCGCGGAAATCCCGACTGCATTCCATTGCATGCTCCGCATACTGCTTATCATTCAAAACCATCAGGACTGCATTTTTAATTTCTTCTTCACTATCCTTCTTTAGTAAAATACCTGCACCCATTTCCTCTGCTCTTCTTGCAACCGCCCGCTGCTCATTGGTTTGTGGGAATAAAACCATGGGAGCTGCCATATATAAACTTTCGCTTACACTGTTCATTCCGCAGTAGGTCAAAAATACATTGGCCCGTGAAAGAACAGAAAGCTGGTCTACACGCTGATAAATCTTTATATTTTCCGGAAGTTCACCAAATTCTTTCGGATCAACCGCATTCCCACAGGAAATGATAACCTCTACATTTTCTCCTTTAAATGCCCTGATACACTTCTGATAAAAATCCGGTTTTTCATTGACAACTGTACCAAGTGAAATATAGATTAATGGTCTTTCATGGTTCTTATCCGGCATCTCATTGGAGAAGACCGATGGACCAACAAATGCATAATGCTTTGAGAATGTTTCAGAGCATGGCTGATATTTTTCCGTTGCATATACGATGGTGTCTGTATCATTATCATTTTGTATCAGCGGCATAATACTCTTCTCATAATATCCATACTGCTCCAATTTTTTCAGTTCTGCATTAACACGCTTTGTTCCCTTGATCAGATCAATGATTTCAGAAAAACTGTTTTTCATATATTTGGAGGAAAACTTGTTAAATGCAAAGGTGGTTGTTGAAACAACCATGGGAATCTTATATTTTCTGGCGGTCAGTTTTCCCCAGAAGCAGACAGAATCCGTAAAAATCACATCCGGCCGGAACTCTTCTACCTGTTTTTTTAAAAAACTATCCATCTTCGCAGTTGTCTGAAGATCTACGATCGTCATCTCCGTGGTGGAAACTTTTTTCATATTTTTCATTTGTTCTTCGGATAATTCCGGCAAAAAGGAATCACAGGCGATAAATTCTGCTCCTGTCTTTTCAATTTTCTCCCTGAATTCTTCAAACGAATAATATCTTACTGCATTTCCCCTCTTTACCAGTTCTGTTACCACCGGAAAGGTTGGATTATGATGACCATGTGCCGGAATACAAAAAACCATAATATTTTTCATAGGAATCTCCTTTCTATCTCCACTACACAATTTCTATCATCGTGTATAATTTTTCCTCCACATATACACCAAAAATGAAGCCGGTTTCTGTTTCCCTCATGCGAAGCACCGGATGATCTGATAACTTCACAGGATTTCGATAAGTAATCCGGAAGGATTTACAACCATCCTGTCTATAGAATTCCTCCGGAAGTGCTTCCATCGCAAAGTCCAGATACCTTGTATTATGTACATGTCCGTTATAATCAATATCACTTCTTCTTAACTGAATCATATGCTCCAAAGTATAACTTTCAGGCTCCTGCATCCTTGGCAGGTCATCCTCAAACATTCTCTTTTCCTCCGGGCCATAGGAATGAAAAAGTTCCGGGCTGATTCGTGTCAGCCTGTTCTTTTCCAAATCCACCAGGGCAAACCTTGCACTGGCACGAAGATATTCCTGCTGATTCTGGTCTGTCACAAGAAAATCCCGACAAATGGCACTTGCCGGAGCTTTTCCATGGACCCATGTCGTTATGTAAAGTTTTTCAGCTCCCTTTGACCGCCGGCTAATCTGCACTCTCCAGTCTGCCAAAACCCAGGCAATCCCATTGTCCGCTTTCCGATCATTTACTTTCTGGGAATGATGCCTTCCGCAGTTTTCAAGTATTTTCAAAATGGATTCCAGCGATATATTTCCATTTTCATTATAATCATCCAGTCTTGGTTCATATTCTTCTGAAAAAAACATTGACGTTTCCTCTCTTTTCCTACATGCAAGCTAATAAATACATATCATGATATTCAGTCATCCTCTTCTATATGCTCCATTCCCTGTGCAATCATGGTCTTTACATGATCATCTGCCAGAGAATAAAAGATGGATTTACCATCCCTGCGGCTTTTTATCAGCCTGCTCTGTTTTAAGATTCGAAGCTGATGGGAAACAGCAGATTGTGTCATATGAAGGGTCTCTGCAAGATCGCACACGCATATTTCCGCTTCAAATAAAGCAAAAAGAATTCTGATTCTTGTAGAATCCCCAAATGTCTTAAACAGCTCCGCAAGATCATAAAGTTTATCCTCATCCGGCAGCGTCTCGCAAACCTTTTTTACCAGATCTTCATGTATTTCCCTACTTTCACAGACTTCTATTTCATTATGCATATGCATGCTTCTCCTCCCATTATCATGTTATAATTTATCCACAAATAATGTCCGTATTGCATTAATTACCGCAATCACCATAACACCCACATCAGCAAAAATGGCAAGCCACATATTGGCAATTCCCAGTGCTCCAAGAATCAGGCAGATTACCTTGATTCCGATCGCAAAATAAATATTCTCATAAACAATACGAATACACTTACGTGCAATCCTAATTGCCTTTGCAATCTTCAGCGGGTCATCATCCATAAGGACAATATCGGCTGCTTCGATAGCCGCATCTGAGCCAAGAGCCCCCATGGCAATTCCAATATCTGCTCTTGAAAGCACCGGTGCATCATTGATCCCATCCCCGACAAATGCCAGAATTTCTTTTGATCCCTTTTTAGCAAGCAGTTCTTCCACTGCTGCGACTTTTCCATCCGGAAGCAGTTCACTGCGGACTTCATCGATTCCCAGTTCTTCTGCCACATGGTCTGCCACCTTTTTACTGTCTCCGGTTAACATAATATTTTTACGAATTCCTGCTTTACGAAGAGCAGCAATTGCTTCCTTTGCATGCGGCTTAATGATATCGGAAATCAGGATATGCCCTGCATATGCGCCGTCAATTGCCATATGGACAATCGTTGCAGCACTGTGACATTCATGATAAGCAATTCCCAGACGCTTCATCAGTTTAGCATTACCACAGGCAACCACCTTTCCATCGACCACAGCCCGAACTCCTTCTCCGCCAATCTCCTCTACGTTTGTAATCCTCGACTGGTCAATCACCCCATCATAGGCACGCTGCAGACTTTTGCTGATAGGATGCGTGGAATAACTTTCCGCCAGGGCGGCATATTCAAGCAACTTCTGATCTTCCATAGAATTGTGATGAATACCGCTGACTTCAAAAACACCCAATGTCATGGTTCCAGTTTTGTCAAATACAACATATTTTGTATTTGCAAGGCTTTCCATAAAATTGGAGCCTTTAATCAAAATACCCTGTTTTCCTGCCCCACCGATCCCGGCAAAAAAGCTGAGGGGAATACTGATTACAAGTGCACAGGGACAGCTGATAACAAGAAATGTCAATGCACGATAGATCCATTCAAACCATTCCGGCTCCACTCTCAAGATTAGAGCCCTGAATAATGGTGGTAACAGTGCCAATGCCAGTGCTCCGTAGCATACAGCAGGCGTATAGATTTTTGCAAACTTACTGATAAAGTTTTCTGACTGCGATTTTCTGGAGCTTGCATTTTCCACCAGCTCCAGAATTTTGGATACTGTCGATTCCCCAAATTCCTTCGTGGTACGAATCTTCAAAAGGCCATTGATATTGATACATCCACTGATTACTTCATCATCTTTTATGACTTCTCTTGGAATACTTTCTCCGGTAAGTGCACTGGTATTTAGTGTGGAAGTTCCTTCCAGTACAATGCCATCCAGGGGGATTTTTTCCCCCGGTTTTACAACAATCACAGAACCGATCTCCACTTCATCAGGGTCAACCTTCTCATGCTTCCCGTCACGTTCCAGATTGGCATAATCCGGCCGGATATCCATCAGCTCACTGATATTTTTACGGCTTCTTCCGACAGCATAGCTCTGAAACAGTTCTCCAATCTGATAAAACAGCATGACAGCAACGCCTTCCTTATAATCTCCTAAAAGGATTGCTCCAACCGTTGCCACAGCCATCAGGAAATTCTCGTCAAATACCTGTTTTCTGCAGATTCCTTTCCAAGCTTTTTTCAGGATATCATATCCGATCACCAGATACGGAATCATATAACATAGAAATGAAATCACCTGATGATAGGGCATCAGTTCAAACGGAACAAACTGTAGTCCAATCACCAGGACAATTGATATGATAATTCTGATCAGAACACGTTTCTGTTTTTTGTTCATGTCTTTTCCTTTCTCCAATAGATCCGCATAGATTGTTGCCGAAACTAAGACCGTTTATCCAAATATTTTTCTGACACTAACCTGATTATAAATAGATTTCGCAGTCATCCTCTACCTTTTTGCAGTTTTTTAATACCTCCTGCATAACGACAGCCGGATCATATCCTTCTTCAAATTCAACAATCATTTTCAGTGCCATAAAATTAACCACTGCCTTTTTGACCCCTTCTGTCTTCTGTGCGGCATCCTCCATCTTATTGGCACAGTTTGCGCAGTCAACCTCGATTTCATAACTTTTCTTCATTTTAATCTTTCCTTTCTGTCTGTTATTATTCTGAATACAGACTCAAATAAAATAATTCATATAAACAAATGAACATTTATTCATATGTTAAAATAATTATAACACCCATACTCCAATTGTCAAGTATCTGTTCACAATCTTTCCGGGTGTTATGATCCTATTTCAATATTCACATCATCTTTTATTGATCAGTCCCTTTTTTATCACTTTTCTCCTGCGTAATTTCCTTCTGACTATTTTTTTCCTGATCAATTTCAGTCTTATTTATTTCAACCTTATCATTCTTTACACTGTTGTTTTTTATCTTCTCTGCATCAACATTATTAACAGAACAATCTTCTTCCATCGGTTCAATCTTATATTGCAGTTTTTTTCTTCCATACCGCTTTCCGGTTACAATTTCCTGCACTTCTTCCGGAGGAATCTGCATAAAATGATTATTTTCATCCACATAATCAACCTTGATATAATCCTCTGTATGTTTTGACATCTGCTTATCATCCAGGTTGCTTCGAATCCATGCTTTCAGTGCGGAATAAATAACAGCAAAAAGCGGAACCCCAATAATCATACCCAGGAATCCAAACAGTCCTCCGAATAATGTAATGGAAAAAATAACCCAGAATCCTGAGATACCTGTAGAATCCCCTAAAATTTTCGGTCCTAAAATATTACCGTCAAATTGCTGCAGCAGGAAGATCATAATAACAAAATAAAGGCACTCCAGCGGATTGACCATGAGGACAAGAAATGCACATGGAATAGCTCCGATATATGGTCCAAAAAAAGGAATAATATTGGTAACGCCAATGACAACACTGATCAAAATCGGATACGGTGTTCCAATAATTGTAGTCAGAATAAAACACAATAATCCAATAATTATGGAATCGACAATTTTACCGACAAGGAAGCCCAAAAAGGTCTTATTAATAAAACGCATATTATGAATAAAACAATTGGCCGTATCCTTTTTTGTTACTGCATAAACCATCTTTTTAGCCTGTCCTGCAAAATCCTCTTTGCTGTACATCAGGTAAACAGAAATAATCAATCCGATTGCGGCATTCCATAAAATCTTGAATATTGAAACAACCCCTGATGTCAATGTTTTCAATAAATCATTAACCTGCGGAAGAAGTCCCTTCAAGGTTTCCGTTAAAGAACCATCAATCCATTCATTAAACTCCACAATCAGATCATCAATCAAACCATTAATCACGCCGTTGAAATTGGAACGATTACTCAGCACTTTATTGACCCACACTTCGAGGTTGCTGATATAGGTACCAAGCTGGGCAGAAATATTTTCTATACTGCTACGCAATTCCGGAATGATCATTGCGAAAAATTCATAAATAAGGAACAATAAAATCAAAATACTGATAATAATCGTTACAATTCTTACTTTCTTTTTTACTTTGGGAGTTACAGTTTTATTCTTAAAAAAAGTTCCATAGATTTTCTTTTCCAAGAAATTAATAATTGGCGTAATCAGGTATGCCATAACAATTCCTGTCAAAATCGGAGCAATAATCTGTAAGAAAGATTTAAATAATGCTGCAACCTGCGAAATATGAAATATAAAATAATAAAACAGAATAACTGCAGCTGCAGTAAAGAAAATCGTCAATCCCCACTTTATATAGGCTTTATTGTCCTGATCTTTCATGTACCTAATTTCCTGTCCTTCCTATATTTCTTAATACTTTTCTGCACTTTTAATCAATTAAATTCATGTAATCTTCAAAAATATCCTGAATTGTCTGACATATTAAAGTCAGTTGTCTAACATATTAAAGTCAGCTTATATTATAACATGTCTGTAAGAAATTTTCTATAAATACATATAGCATATATAAAAATATTATGGTAAACTTTGAATAACCCGAAAAATCTTTTTGCAGATCCTTTTTAGCGGCAGAAAGATAATCAATAAGATGGAGTGTATATGAACCTTCAACAGCTTTATAGTAAAATTCGGCAGGCAATTGATGATTATCAGATGATAGAAGCCGGTGATAAAATTGCTGTCGGTTTGTCCGGTGGCAAGGACAGTGTTACACTTCTATATGCATTATCAGGACTGCAGCAATTTTACCCGGTCCCTTTTTCTATCATGGCCGTTACTGTTGATCTGGGGTTTCCCGGACAGGATTACAGTGCCTTATCTGAATTATGCAGCCAGTTAAATGTTTCCTATGAAATCATCCCAACACAGATTGCAGAAATTGTTTTTGATCTTCATAAAGAAGAACGGCCCTGCTCTCTTTGTTCCAGGTTGCGAAAAGGTGCTTTTAATCAAAGAATAATTGAACTTGGATGTAACAAACTTGCCTATGCC
>JBJELZ010000135.1:0-2132 GCA_051879415.1 Lachnospiraceae bacterium | reverse complement strand
GGAGACTATACGTGAGTGTATTGATCAGTCAATGATTTTTTTGGGTAAATCATATACAGATGAAGAAAAAGCGGCTACTCTCCGCGATATTACATATAAGTATCAGGTTTATACTCCGCCAGGACAGAGTATTGTTGCTGACTATGAACAGGGAAAGTGGTACGATGACCGCAAATCCGAGATAGAACCTTTTTTCTGGTCAAGGTACCGTAATTATCTGATAGATGAGAAGCACTTCAGTCCCAGTGTTGTGTCAATTCTTGGTGACGACACACTTGATAAGAAACTGATGAACTATATTCTTGACCCGGAAACTGAAACAACGCAGCCAATGCTCAGAAGAGGTCTGATTATTGGTGATGTTCAGTCAGGTAAGACATCAACATATATAGGCTTTATCTGCAAGGCTGCTGATGCGGGATATAAGGTATTTATCCTGCTGACAGGCGTAATCGAGTCACTGCGTAAACAGACGCAGGAACGTGTTGAGGAAGGCTTTATCGGGATAGATCTGTCTTCAGATGCGACAGGAGGAAAAAGAGTAGGTGTCGGTCTTGACAACAAGGAGATCAAGGCTATGGCTCTTACCTCACGTAAAACAGATTTTACCGGAAATAATGATAAGAACGTTATTTCTCTTCTCAATAGTAATAACGCAGTTGTGTTTGTTATCAAGAAGAATACAACGTCACTCACCAAACTTAAGAACTGGCTTGTTACTCTTAATGCAGATCCTGTTACGAAAAAGATAAACCTTCCTATGTTGCTTATAGATGATGAAGCTGATAATGCTTCAATAAATACAAGCAAGGACAAGGAAGATCCTACGAAGATAAACAGGCTTATACGAGAGCTGGCGAATGTATTTACAAAGTCGAATTATGTAGGTTTCACTGCAACGCCGTTTGCAAATGTATTCATAGACCCGGAAACAACAGAAAAGATGGAAACACAGGATCTGTTTCCGGAGGATTTTATTGTGGCACTACCCACACCAAGCAATTATATCGGTGCGGAGAAGATATTTGAAAAAGGTGGAGAGTATCATTCTCAGCTCATCTATATAAATGACGCAGGTCGTGAGGAGGAAGACGGATTTCCGTTCTATTTCCTGCATAAAAAAGACTGGCACGACAAACTGCCTGAAAGTCTTACAGATGCCATATATACGTTCTACCTTGCAAACGCAATCCGTGATCTGCGTGGAGACAGCAGACAGCATCGTTCAATGCTGATAAATATCTCCAGATTTGTCAAGGTTCAGAAATATATCAAGGAAGAGGTTGAAGAGATTCATGCAGCTGCTTATCGTGCAGTTAAATTCAATCTCAGCAAGGATTTCAATGAATCAATGAAAGATCCGATATTAAAGCGGATTTATGATAACTGGGAAAAGCAATACTCAGATGCCGGTGCCAGCTGGGATGAGATTTCCGAAGTGCTTTTCTCGTCGATTGAAAACATACAGATCAGAGTTGTAAACAGTTCAAAGTCGGCTGAAAAACTGGAGTATCCGAAGAATGAATCACTGAGAGTTATTGCGATCGGAGGTCTTGCGCTTTCACGAGGTCTTACCCTTGAGGGACTTGTCATCAGCTATTTTTACCGTAATACCAGCACTTATGATGTGCTTATGCAGATGGGCAGATGGTTCGGATACAGAAAGGGATATGAAGACCTTTTCAGAATCTGGACTCACAAAGCGTCTGCTGAATGGTATGCAGAGATTTCCGAAGCTACCCGTGCTCTGAAAGATGATATGGATATCATGAGAGAAAATAAGCTGAAACCTAAGGATTTCGGTATCAGAGTAAGAAATAATTCTGCAGAGCTGAGTATAACTGCATATAACAAGATGAGAAATGCTACTGATGAGTTTGAAATGTCAAGTTATTTCGGCGGCTTTATTGATACACCGTATCTTATGCTCAATACTGATGCACACAAGAGTAATTTCAGCTCTGTAAAGCAGCTTGTTGATGACTGCATTGGTTCCGGAATGACTTTTGACAGGGAGAATCCTGCTACAGGCAAGGGCAGATATATTATCCGGGATATTCCTAAGTACAATATTATTGAATTTCTGAAGAAACTTAAAATATCACGCTTCAGTTCAAAATTCGACATAAAGC
>JBJELZ010000134.1:0-10258 GCA_051879415.1 Lachnospiraceae bacterium | reverse complement strand
AAGATGGCTCCTTACATCTTCACAGAGAGAAATGGTATCCATATCATCGACTTACAGAAGTCTGTAGGTAAGGTTGATGAAGCTTACAGAGCAGTATTTGAGATTGCTGCACAGGGCGGAACCATTCTTTTCGTTGGTACCAAGAAGCAGGCGCAGGATGCTGTTAAGACTGAGGCTGAGCGTTGCGGTATGTACTATGTAAATGAAAGATGGTTAGGTGGTATGCTGACCAACTTCAAGACCATCCAGTCCCGTATCAAGAGACTGAAAGAGATTGAGAAAATGTCTGAGGACGGAACATTTGATGTTCTGCCGAAGAAGGAAGTAATCCAGATTAAGAAGGAATGGGAAAAGCTTGAGAAGAACCTTGGCGGTATCAAGGATATGGATAGAATTCCTGATGCAATTTTCATTGTAGACCCTAAGAAAGAAAGAATCTGTGTTCAGGAAGCACATTCCCTTGGAATCACTCTGATCGGTATTGCAGATACCAACTGCGATCCGGAAGAGCTGGATTATGTAATTCCCGGTAATGATGATGCAATCCGTGCCGTTAAGCTGATTGTTTCCAAGATGGCTGATGCAATCATTGAAGCTAACCAGGGTGAAACAATGACAGCAGAGGAAGCAGAGAGCGCAGAGGCTGATGCTGAAGCAGAAGCTGTAGAAGCTGCTGAATAATAATGTAGGAATGAGCATCAGGGTGTGTTTTCACACCCTGATATTTGACAATAATGATTGGAGGATATGAAAATGGCAGAAATTACAGCTAGTATGGTAAAAGAATTAAGAGAAGCAACAGGAGCCGGTATGATGGATTGTAAGAAGGCTCTTGCAGAAGCTGACGGTAATTTTGATGCTGCTGTTGAAATTCTTAAGAAGAGCGGTGCAGCAAAGGTAGAAAAGAAGGCAAGCAGAATTGCAGCAGAAGGTATTACAAGAGTTGCTGTATCCGGAAATACAGCAGTTGTTGTTGAAGTAAACTCAGAAACAGACTTCGTTGCTAAGAACGAAGTATTCCAGGAGTTTGTACAGCAGGTAGCTGACAAGGCTATTACAGTATCTGTAGAAGCAGCCGGAGATGGCGAAGATGTATGCGCTATCCTTGATATGAAGTCAAGCCTTGAAGAAAAGACACTTAAGATTGGTGAAAAGCTTTCTGTAAGAAGATTTAAGAAGGTTACAGGCGATACAGTTGCTTCATACATTCACGGTGGTGGACGTATTGGTGTAGTTGTAGCAGGTGAAGGCGCGAGCGATGACGCGGCTAAGGAAGCATTAACAAATGTTGCTATGCAGATTGCAGCTATGAATCCAACATATATCAGTAGAAATGAAATTTCTGAAGATGAACTTGCTAAGATTAAGGAAATAACAATTGATGCAGCATTAAATGATCCTGCATCACTTCCAAAGCCAATTTTAATGGATTTAATTGAAAAGGCTAAGGCTTCAAAGTGGACGCAGAACGCTATCGAAGTATTCGAAGCTAACAAGTCTAATATGAATTACGTATTCAATCACCTTGCTAAGGCTGAAGGTACACCTGTAGAAGACTTAAAGGCTCTTGCTATGGAAGCAAAGGATACTATCTGTGCTAACAAGATTTTCTCCGGCTTAGTAGAAGGTCGTATTTCTAAGCAGCTTAAGGAAATCTGTCTTCTTGATCAGGTTTATGTAAAGGCAGAAGATGGCAAGCAGACAGTTGCTCAGTATCTTGCATCTGTAAACAAAAACCTTGTTCTTACAAAGATGGTAAGATTTGAAGTTGGTGAGGGTATGGAGAAGAAGGAAGAAAACTTTGCAGAGGAAGTTGCAAAGCAGATGGCAGGAAACTAAGTAATTCGTAGTTTCTTGACATATTACGAATCCAATTAATGATAAAGCATCATTGCTTATAGAATAGGCGATGGTGCTTTTTTATTTGGATTTTTAAGATTGTGCAAATGTAATAAATTATCCTGCATATTTTAGATTGTAGTGCAACTTGTCGAAAATTGCGGGAAATGTTATAGTATTATTGTAATACTGTCATAATCTTGGAGTTGGGGAGAGAGTATGGAAGACGTATTGCTGTTATATTGGAAGGAAAAAGAGGGAATCTATCAGGTCATCAATTGCAGCCGGCTGGATTATAATAAAGATCGGCAGGAACAGGGATTGGATGGCCTGGTTAGTTTGGTTGTGCCTGAAGACAGGGCAACGTATGAAATTTTTCTGACAAAATTAAAGAATGCGTTTAAAGGAGCAGAGAATTTTCAGCCGATGGAGGATTATCATTTGTCGGTTTCTGTTCGTATGGTTAAGTCTGATGGAAGAGATTCCTATCATAA
This sequence comes from Lachnospiraceae bacterium, assembly GCA_051879415.1. Classification (GTDB taxonomy): domain Bacteria; phylum Bacillota; class Clostridia; order Lachnospirales; family Lachnospiraceae; genus NK4A136. The sequence continues at coordinate 7,925 of JBJELZ010000134.1, read as the reverse complement.
TACAATCTGTTTCTTTGAGAAAGATGATACGGATGCGGTGGTAAGTATGTCCCTGACCATCTGTGAGATGACTGCGGAGGAGATTTACCGAATGCAGCTGGCACAGACGGTTACCAATGACCGTACACCTGCCATGTTTATCAGGGCAGCCCATGAAGTACTCCGCCAGAATCCGGAGAGAAAATTTGCACTGGTGCAGTTTGATGTTGCCAAGTTTAAAATGATTAACGAGATGTACGGGGAAGAAGTTGGAGATGAGCTTTTAAATTTCTTTATTGAGGTATTACAGGTATTGTGTAATAAGGATCAGCTTTTTGTCCGTTTGACAGCAGATGTCTTTATGATTCTGCTTCCCTATGATAATCGTCGGGATATTACAGATTTTGTGGAAATGGTCAACAAGAACCTGACAGGATATAAGGGAATTGCTTATCGCCTTGTATTTGGGGTATGCTATATCGGAGATCCCAATGGAAATCTTCGTAAATATGGCGATCGTGCGGCACTTGCAAGGCAAAGCATCAAGGGAAATGCTTTAAAGCAGGTGGCATTTTTTGAAGAAAAAATGAAGGATGTTCTGTATACCAGAAAACATCTTGAGGATCATATGGAGGAGGCATTAAGAAATCGTGAATTTGTAATGTATCTCCAGCCCAAATATAATATGGTAAATGAGCAGATTGTAGGTGTAGAGGCGCTGGTTCGATGGGTAAAACCGGATGGCACAGTTATTCCGCCGATTGATTTCGTACCGGCATTTGAAAACAACGGATTTATTACGAAGATGGATGCATTTATCTGGGAAGAGGCGTGTAAGCTTCTTTGCCGGTGGAGAGAGGAAGGAAAGAAACTGCTTCCGATTTCAGTTAATATGTCCAGAAGACATTTTCAGACAATGGACTATCTTCCAACTCTGAATACATTGGTCGATAAATATCAGATTCCGAAAAAGTATCTGGAAATAGAGATTACAGAGACGATTGACGAACAGGAATCTCACAGTAATATCATGAAGCTGAAGGAAGAAGGATATACCTTATTGATGGATGATTTCGGCTCCGGATATTCTTCCCTGAATGTATTAAAGGATACACATTTTGATATCATTAAGATAGACAGAGCTTTTTTACAGAATTTTTTAGGAACGGATCGCGGACAGAAGATTGTAGAAAATGTCATAAAGATGACAAACGCAATCGGACTTCCGATGGTTGCAGAAGGCGTTGAAACAAAGGAACAGGCGGATTCATTGATGAAATACGGATGTAATGTTGCACAGGGATTCTATTATGCAAGACCCATGACGGTTGAAGATTTCTGCATCTTAAAGGATGCACAGGAAGAGAGATATTGAAGAAGAAACTGACCACCGGTCAGTTTCTTTTTTATATAAGAAAAGAGGAGGTAGAAGAAAAAGTGGAAGAGAAAGATCAAAAAGATGGATTTTGGTATCAGGTGGCTAATTTTATTGTAAACAAGCGAAAAGCAATCATTATTTTATTCGTTTGCGCCATCATCTACAGTGTATTCTGTATTAATAAGGTTCAGGTGAATCAGGATATTACAACTTACTTGCCGGCAGAAAGCGAGACAAGAAGAGGTCTTTCTATTATGGAAGAACAGTTTGTAACTTATGGTTCGGCTAAGGTGATGCTTTCCAATGTAACCTATGAGCAGGCATCCGGACTGGCGGATAGGATTTCCGTGGTTGATGGAATTAAACAGGTGACAATTAAGGAAGATGCGGAGCATTATAACGGGACGGATGTACTGCTTGAAGTTACAGTGGATGGTACTGATGATGATCAAAGCAGTATTCTTACCATGAATCGGGTCAAGGAATTGCTTACGGGATATGATTATTATATTTCAACAACAATCGGTGCAACAGAGGAAAGTACAGAATCTTTAAATCAGGATATGAATCTTATACTGGTACTGGCAGTAGTAATAATTGTTGCAGTGTTGATGCTTTCCACAAAGGCATATTTCGAGATCCCTGTACTGTTAATTACCTTTGGTGTTGCAGCACTTTTAAATATGGGAACCAATTATTGGCTGGGTGAGATTTCCTCCATTACAAAGTCCATAGCAGTGGTGTTGCAGCTTGCACTTGCCATTGATTATGCCATTATTTTATGTGATCGGTATATGGAGGAACATGAGACACTGGATTCGGTGGAAGCGGTCAAGGTTGCTCTTTCCAAGGCAATTCCGGAGATCAGTTCCTCTTCCCTCACAACGGTTTCCGGTATGGTTGCCATGATGTTTATGCAGTTTAAATTAGGATACGACATGGGAATTGTACTGGTTAAGGCAATATTACTTAGCCTGATTTCTGTCTTTTTCTTAATGCCCGGGGTTATTTTGATTTTCGCAAAAGGGATTGATAAGTCCCATCATAAATGTTATGTGCCCAGGATTACTTTTGTCGGTAAATTTGCGTCAGCAACCAAATATGTCATCCCGCCTCTTTTTGTACTGTTTTTGGGATGGGCATTTTATATGTCAAATCACTGCCAATATTTATATGATGTAAATTCAGTGGAAAGTTCCAAAAAAACACCGGCAAAGATTGCAACGGAAAAAATAGAGGGTACTTTTGGGGCAGAGAATCAGTTTGTTGTTATGGTTCCCAAGGGGGATTATGAATCGGAAGAAAGAGTGCTGGCTGAATTGGAGCAGCTGCCATTTGTATCGAATGCACTGGGGCTTGCCAATCAGAAGATTAATGATGAATATCTGCTGACGGACAAGCTTACTCCAAGACAGTTTGCCGAACTGACAGATCTTGATACAGAGATTGTAGAAGTGCTGTATGCAGCATATGCCTATCACCAGGAACAGTATGGACCGGTTGTAACAGGAATCAGCGATTACGAGGTGCCGATTATTGACATGTTTCTATTCTTGTACGATCAGTATCAGCAGGGTTATGTGACCTTAAGTGATGATATGGATAAGACGTTAAATGAACTTTATGATATTCTGCACGATGCACAGCTTCAGCTTCAGGGAGATGAATATTCCAGATTTGTGCTGAATCTGACACTCCCGGTGGAAGGGCAGCCGACCTATGACGCGATGGAGGAAATCAGGGAAATTGCCGGAAGATATTATGGCAATGATCAGGTGATTTTAGTCGGCAACTCTACCAGCGCCCATGATCTGGAATCCTCCTTTGCAACAGATAATCTGATTATCAGTATTCTGACGGCATTATTTGTTATGGTGATTCTTATATTTACCTTCCAGTCGGCAGGACTTCCAATACTATTGGTTCTGACAATTCAGGGCAGTATCTGGATTAACTTTACAGTCCCGGTTCTGGAAAATCAGGGCGTTTACTTTATCGCCTATCTGATTGTATCAGCAATTCAGATGGGTGCTACGATTGACTATGCAATCGTTATTTCCAGCCGTTATATGATACTGCGGCAGGAAATGTCTTTAAAGGATGCAGTCACGGAAACAATTGATAAAGCGTTCCCTACAATTTTTACTTCAGGATCCATCCTTACCTGTGCGGGTTTTCTGATCGGATATATTTCTTCGGATGCAACAATTGCTGCGATTGGAATTGCACTGGGACGGGGAACATTGATTTCGATTCTTTTGGTATTATTTGTTCTGCCGCAGATTTTGATGCTTGGAGATATCATTCTGGATAAGACGGCGCTTACCATTAATCTTGCGGCAAAGCAGCATGAGATGAAAGGAAGGGCATTGGTTACCGGTCATGTCCGCGGATATGTAAATGGCATGATTGATGCGGATATGAATGGCGTCATCCGGGGCGATATGAAAGTTAGTGTAGATACGCTGCTCCCTTCCGGAAAAGGGCAGATTATTCCGCTGGATGAGCGTATAGAGGAGCATGATGAAAGCTGATGTGATATGCAGACAGGATTTTGGATTGAAGTATCTGTATTGATAAATGTCTGATAAAGAAAGGTATGGTTCAAGAGATGAAGAGTATAAGGAAAAAGAAATATAATCGGGTGATTTCTGCTATGTTATTATTTGTTATGCTGTTTTCCCTGCTCCCGGTTCCTGTCAGGGCAGAGAATTCCGGAGAAATAAATATCTATACGGCTGAGGATTTTGCGGAATTTGCAGAAAACTGTAAGACAGACGGATGGAGTCTGGGAAAGGTGGTTGTACTCCGTTCCGATATCGATATTTCAGGACTTGATCTGGATGGTATTGCCTATTTTAACGGTACATTCCGGGGATGCGGCTATACGATCAGTTTTACCCGTATGCAGCCGGTGGGTTCCCATTACGGACTTTTTCGGTATATTGGAAGCAATGGTATTGTAAGGGATCTTAATGTCTGTGGGAGCATTTATCCAAAAGGAAGTGCGTCTGAAATAGGAGGCATTGCCGGAGTAAATCAGGGGATGATCCTGCATTGTACTTTTTCCGGGAGTGTCAGAGGGGAAAACAGAGTTGGCGGCATTGCTGGAAATAATACAGAAACCGGCATTATAGTGAATTCGGAAAATAGTGCCATACTGCTTGCAACCAACAGTACGGGAGGCATTGCCGGGGTAAATCAGGGGCTGATTTCTGATTGCCGGAATCAGGGAAATATTAATATTAAGGAACTTGAGACCACAATGGATATTGGGGGAGTTGTTGATGTTGGTACCCTGAATCTTGCCAGAAACGTAGTGAACCGTAATAACATGGGAGGTATTGCCGGTATTTCAGGGGGTGTTATCAGTGGCTGTACCAATACGGGTATCGTTGGTTTTCTTCATACAGGATATAATGTCGGCGGCATTGCCGGAAACCAGAATGGTATGATTATAGACTGTACCAATGAAGGTGCTGTATATGGCAGAAAAGATGTTGGTGGAATTGTTGGCCAGGCAGTTCCGTTTATGGAAGCAACCTATCTGTCGGATCAGGTGGATGTTGTACGGGGAAATGTGTCTCGGTTGAATAATACTTTAAACGGTGTAGTCGGCACGATATCAGATACGGCCCAGGAAGGACGGGAATATGCCGATCAGATGAATGCAAGATATCAGGAGGAATGGGAACAGGTTTCTCAGAATATTGTGGATATTCTTGATTCTGTTTCTGATAATACAGCGGCTGTATCCGAATATAAAAATAATATTCTAAAGGCTGTAGAAGAGATAACATCACAGAATGAATTGCTGGATCATAATCTGACGATGGAAGAAATCAGGGGACAGATCGGAGAAGAGAGCGGAGGACAGATCAGGGAACAGATTGAGGAACAGATCCGGGAACAGATCAGCCAGAACCGGGTAAATGATTCTGCGATGCAGGAAGCGGCACAGAAAATCAATGATAATCTGAATATCATATATGATAATCTTCAAAAAATACAGGAACAGTATGATTTGAATGAGGCGAGCGAAGAAGAATTCAGAGAACGCCTGACTGCGGATCTGGAGAACAGCAGACCGGCGGAGGATATCAGTCAGTTTCTTACTATTATCGACCGGGGAAGGCAGGATGCCGCAGAAGGAATCAACAGTGCTGTCGGACAGATTAATGCTGCGTTGGATTCTGCAGATGAAGAACTTACCACACTCAGAGAAAATGGTCTGATTATGGATGTATCTGAGATTGCTTCTGCGGAATCAGCTAAGGGAATTGTTACGGAATGTTTTAACCGGGGCGATGTGAATGGCGATATTAATGTTGGCGGAATCGCCGGAACCATGAATATAGAATATTCTTCTGATCCTGAGACAGATTTTTCCCTTACGGATGGAACAAATGTGATGATTCGCACAACGGTTAGTGATGTTATCATGAACTGTTCCAATCTGGGCAGCGTGAATGCGAAAAAGAATCATGCAGGTGGAATTGTCGGATACCAGACCCTTGGATTAATTTATTGTAGTGAAGCATATGGTTATGTTGCAGCAGAGGCAGGCAGGGAGATTGGAGGAATCACAGGTTACAGTGAGGCTTCGGTCAAAAATTGTTATAGTTTATGCCTTTTAAGTGGCGGTGAATATATTGGAGGGATCTGTGGATATGGAACTACAATAGAGGACTGCATCAGCATCTGTGAAGTGCTATGTGAAGGAGAATGTATTGGTGCAGTTGCAGGTACCACATCAGAAGAGGGCAACAGAGCCGGTAATCTGTTTGTCAGCGATACTCTGGAGGGAATTGATGGTATCAGCTATACCGGGGTTGCAGAACACAGAACCTATGAAGAAATCATGCAGCTGGATGGTATTCCGGAAGACTTCCATCAGATCAGGGTGGAATTCATGCTGGATGGCAGTATGCTTGAGGAACAGCAGCTTGCGTATGGCGGAATTTTAAATGAGGATTCCTTCCCGGAAGCACCGGTAAAAGATGGGTATTATGTTCAGTGGGATTATTGTGGAGAAAGATTGACAGGCAATGCTGTAATTACAGCAGAATATATCCCGTGGGTGGAGGCTTTGGGAAGCGTAGAGACAGATGAAACGGGCAGATCTGATCTGCTGGCAATAGGTGAGTTTTATCATGGGGACAGGCTGGTATTGACAGAGATTACGCCGGAGCTCTTACAACAGCTTCCGGTTACCGAACAGTCTTTGTTACGGTATGCGTATCAATGGGAGATTGTTTCAGAACGAAACGATCAATATCCTGCAGAGATAGAATGCCATTTTGCAGCAATCAATCCGGCAGAGGCACAGCTTTTTATCCGGAAAGATAATACATGGGTTAATCTATCGGCAGAACAGGATGGTAATTATCTTGTTGCCACAATTCCTTATGGAACAGAATTTGCTGTTATAGAGAATGCACCAGCTTCTGTGAACTATGTTATTATTGCTGGCGGTATAGCAATATTATTAGTAGTGTTTCTTCTGATAAGAAAAATTAGAAGAGTGCGTGGAAAGAAAAGGGGCAGTTCTTCTGAAAAATCACAGGATAAGGATGAGAAAAATGAATAGGAAAAAACTATAAACCATAAATATAAAAAATAATAAACAGTTTATTTGTTATATATAAAATAATAATAAATAAAAAATAAAATCAAAAAATGACCGCAACATATGGTATCATAAATGTTTCTCGGATACTAAAACAAAAAAAGTTCATAAAATAATCAGAATTTCCCCGTTTGTCAACGGAAAGTGGTTATGATACAATGAGGTACGAGAAATTTTATGGAGCTGGTGAATGCGGATATGGAAAGAAGTCCGGAAAGAGAAAATGATACGCGGAGAAACAGAATTAACAGGCTGAAGCAGGTTATTGTTTCAACTGTTTTTGTTATGCTGTTGCTCCCCAATATATTATGTATTGCTGCATTTATCTGTATTGGTGGTCTGAACAGACAGATGGATGAATTGTCAGACAGAATCGACAGCCTGTCAATGTCGGCTTCAATGAATCGGCAGTATACAGATGGAAATGAAGCTGTAAAGGTGGAGTTGCAGGGGGAGAGTGGAGATGCTTCTGCTGCAACTGCAGGTGAGGTGATTGTTGTAGAGCAGGATGAAATGCTTGCATTACAGCAGAGTAATACTGTTACAGGTAATATGGATGAGAATGCCGGCTGCAGAAGAGTCTGCCTTACCTTTGATGATGGTCCTTCTGCAAATACCGATATGATTTTGGATATTCTTGCACAATATAATGTAAAGGCAACATTTTTTGTGACCGGAAAGCCCGGGTATGAAGCCCAGTATCAGCGAATTGTTGATGAAGGACATACGCTTGCAATGCATTCCTACAGCCATAAATATCAGGAAATTTATTCGGACCTGGAATCTTTTCAGGAAGATTTTTTTGAAATTCAGAGTTTCCTTATGGATGTAACTGGTGTACAATGTAAGTATTACAGATTCCCCGGCGGAAGCAGCAATACGGTGTGTCATGTAGATATGAATGAATGTATTGATTTCCTGGGACAACAGGATGTTGTA
>JBJELZ010000133.1:0-2139 GCA_051879415.1 Lachnospiraceae bacterium | reverse complement strand
CGAGGTTTTCTTTTATTCAATTGGCGTTATTTCTGAATTACAGGAATGCTCCTATATTCAGATACATTACATTATCTTTTTCACTATAGCATTCAGAAAATAGCAAGTCAAGAAGAGAGTTTTTTGCTTTAAAGCAATAAAGTGTCTTGGGCAGCATATGATGAACAGAAAGAATACAATTTGGCGTAAAAATGCACAAATAAATATTGTAATGTATAATAAAATTTAGTAATATATACTCATGGGCTGTAAAGGAATCAATGTAGTCCATGTTAACGATAATTTGATGATGGGATTGGAGGTTATGAGCATGAATGTTTACACTACGGAAAAAATCAGAAATGTGGTTTTGCTTGGACACAGCGGAGCCGGAAAAACCAGTCTTGCAGAGGCGATGGGTTATCTGGCAGGATTAACATCCCGTATGGGTAAGGTAGAGGATGGAAATACAATTTCAGACTTTGGTAAAGAAGAACAGAAGCGTCATACATCTGTTTCTACCAGTGTGATTCCGTTGGAATGGAGTGATTGCAAAATTAACCTCATGGATACTCCGGGAGGATTTGACTTTGTCGGTGAAATGGAGGAGGCAGTGAGTGCAGCCGATGCAGCGATTATTGTTGTATCCGGTAAGGCCGGTGTTGAGGTTGGTACAGAGAAAGCATGGGAAATCTGCGAAAAAAATAATCTTCCCCGCATGTTTTTTGTAACGGATATGGATGTTGATAATGCATCTTATAAGAATGTTGTTGAGGAACTGACTGCACGGTATGGAAAGAAGATTGCACCATTACACCTTCCCATCAGAGAAAATGAAAAGTTTGTCGGTTATGTCAATGTAATCAGTGAAAAAGCGCAGAAATGGGTTGGCAAGGAAGTTGTAGACTGTGAAATTCCTGATTACAGTGTGGAATATTTGGAGAAATATAAAGAACTTTTGATGGAAGCGGTTGCTGAGACCAGTGAAGATATGATGGAACGTTATTTTTCCGGAGAAACCTTTTCAGAGGATGAGATCAGGGCTGCATTGCGTCTTAGTGTGAACAGCTGCAGCATTATTCCTATTTCCATGGGTTCCAATCTCCTCTGCCAGGGTATTTATACCTTGTTAGATGATATTGTCAAGCTCCTGCCGAGTCCATTAAACAAAGAAGTGGCAGGTATTAATCTTAAAACCAATGAACTGTTTCATGCCAATTATGATTTCTCCAAACTGAAATCAGCTTATATCTGGAAAACAATCGTAGATCCGTTCATCGGCAAATACTCTTTAATCAAGGTTATGTCCGGTGTAATAAAGACAGATGATCTGCTTTATAACAGGGAAAAGGATATTGAGGAGAAGATAGGAAAAATATATGTTCTTCAGGGAAATAAACCGATTGAGGTAAAGGAACTTCATGCAGGAGATATCGGTGCACTTGCCAAAATTACAGCAGCAAGAACAGGAAATACTTTATCTACCAAGGCGAACCCGATTCAATACGGTAAATATGAGATTTCAACACCGTATACATATCTGCGCTATAAGCCAAAGAATAAAGCGGATGTAGATAAAGTAGCACAGGCACTTCAGAAAATGAGTCATGAGGATCAGACCTTAAAAATCGTTAATGATAGCGAGAATCGACAGACTCTTCTTTATGGTATCAGTGAGCAGCACCTGGAGACTGTTGTATCCAGACTGTTAAATGAATATAAGATTGAAATTGAGCTGAGCAAACCTAAGATTGCTTATAAGGAGACAATCCGGAAGAAGTCTGATGTGGAATACAAATACAAAAAGCAAAGCGGCGGTCATGGACAGTATGGTCATGTTAAGATGCGATTTGAACCTTCGGGTGATCTGGAAAAGCCTTATGTATTTGAACAGGAGGTTGTCGGCGGAGCAGTACCTAAAAATTTCTTCCCGGCAGTTGAAAAAGGATTACAGGAAGGAGTTATGCGTGGACCGCTGGCTGCATATCCTGTAGTCGGTGTAAAGGGAATTCTGTATGATGGTTCTTACCATTCCGTAGATTCCTCTGAAATGGCATTTAAGGTTGCAGCTCTTCAGGCATTTAAGAAAGGATTTATGGAAGCAACACCCGTGCTGTTGGAGCCGATTGCATCTTTAAAGGTTACCGTTCCTGACAATTT
>JBJELZ010000132.1:0-2141 GCA_051879415.1 Lachnospiraceae bacterium | reverse complement strand
AATTATGCGGGACGCATTGCTTACAACACAGATGAACATCTTGCAGAAGGCAAGATGATGAACTCTCTGGTACCCACTGAAGCATCTCCTATCGTTTACGGTATGGATACTCTGGGAGGAAACCGTATCTGGTGTATCGGAGCAAAGACCGAGTATCCTGAACTTTGTATGGAAATCATCAATTATCTGTCAACTCCCGAAGGAAGACTTACCATGGAATATGGTCCTCAGGGTGTGTGCTGGGATTATGATGAAAACGGCTATACTTACTTTACCGATTTGGGTAAGGCATGTCACGCAGACATCAATACCTCCATGGAAGAAGCAGGCTACAAGGGAACCTTCCATGACGGACAGCTCCAGATTAATAATATTACATGGGCTTTGGATGCCATCAATCCCGATTCCAACGGTGAAAGATACAACTGCGATTACTGGGCAAGCACTTTGAATGATAGTGTTACCGATATTGAGCAGGATTGGAAGGACTTTACCGGCTGCAATACAACAGATGAATACATGGAGTCCGGCAATTACACGGTTGCTCCCGCATCTGCGTTTACGGCAAGCAAGAAGGATTCTGAGTTTAAGACCAAGTGGACTCAGACTACCGAATGTATCACCACATATTCATGGAATGCAATATACGCAAAGAGTGATGCTGAGTTTGATTCCATCGTAGCTGAGATGATTCAGAAGGCACATGAGTATTACTACGACGAGTGCCTGGAGTGGTCCTTAAACGAAGCAGCACTGAGAAAGGCTGCAGAGGATGCAATAAAGTAGAAATGATTGAAACGAAAGGGGCTGTTCGGGAACGGGCAGCCCTTTGTGCGAAAGGTGAAAATTTATGAAGTTTTTCAGTGTAGACAGTCCTTTTTATCGGTTTATTACAAAGTTCTGGGATTTGGTTCAGCTCAATTTCTTCTGGCTGTTGTGTTGTCTTCCCATTGTAACCATTGGTGCTTCCACGGTGGCTGCCTGCTCTGTTGCATTAAAAATGGCAGAGGATACGGAAGGCTATATTGGAAAATCCTTTTTCAAGGCTTTCCGGGAAAATCTGAAGACAGGTATTCCTCTGGGAATTCTGGCGCTGGTGGCGGTGTATGCCGTTTATCTGGATTTTCAGTTCTGGAAGGCAACGGAGGGATTGCTGTTCCTTGTCATGGGAATGATTGCCGTTTTTGTATTTGCGCTGGGATTTCTCTATGCTTTTCCCTTAATGGCGAGGTATGAGAATACCTTGGTGAACACGCTGAAAAATTCATATGAGATTTCAACCCGGTATTTTTTGAGAACTTTGTTTACCGTATTTATTGTGGTGTTGGAGATTCTGCTTTTTATATGGAATACTACACTGATGCTGATTGGTGCGTTTGTGGGACCGGCGATTGTGATTTACACTGTCTGTGCTTTTTCCATTCGTCTGTTCCGGCTGATTGAAAAAGAATCCGGAATGGCGGAATAAATGAATCTGTGTGGGTGGTAATTAGTGTACATTTATGATAAAATTACAGACATGTAATGGTATGAAACGGAAATAATTACGTGATAACAAGGAGTACATGGCATGGGAAGAGTAAAGAGAGCAGCTTCTGTCCTGACGATTGTGATTGTGCTGGCAGGATTGTGTGGATGCGGCAAGGGTGAGCAACAGAGCAATTCTGATGCCGGTGTGTACTCCGGAGAACCGATAACGTTTACTTTTTACAGCGCTGACGGTAACGAGGATCCATGGACAGATCCGGTGGCAAAAAAGATTACGGAGGCTACGGGTGTAACCCTGAAGACGGAATATCCTTCCAGCGGACAGGACAACGGCATTCTGCTTATGGTTGCGACCAAAGAGTATCCGGATTTGATTTTTGCCAAGGGTGACAGCTATTTATTGATTGACAACAAGGCATTGATTGATATGTCGGAGTTGATTGATGAGTATGGTCCCCATATCAAAGAGCTTTATGGTGATGAATATGAGAATCTTCGCTACAGCAAGGAGGATCCTTCCATTTACCAGCTTTGTAGCAACAAGGTGCATGATGAGGTCCTGACTACAGCAGGAACTGCACAGTTGCAGTGGGCGGTTATGCAAGAAAATGATTACGCCATTCCCCGTACGTTGGAGGAGTATACGGAGATGA
>JBJELZ010000131.1:0-2147 GCA_051879415.1 Lachnospiraceae bacterium | reverse complement strand
TTCTTCATGAGAAATTATTTTATCGGCGCCCTTTTGATTTGCTATTGCGATTCGGCTCTTTTTTATTCGGTTTTCTTTTTCCCGGATGCAAATTATATAATAAGGATGTAGGAATTATGGCAAATAAAAATGTCGTAAAACCTACATCCTTATTTGATATTTATAGCTCTTTTGTTGCACTTTCTTCCGGAGGTGTAACACATATGAATATTTAGATACTATAGTCAAATCTGCTTCCATTTTCAGGCGTTTTTTCTGCTTTCACATTTTCCCAATCCACTGCTTTTATCTTTTCAATCAGTTTCTCCAAGCTGTCTGCCCAAACAGAAGTCCTTTTGGTATACGTACTGCTTTTTGCATAGTTTTGAAGCTCTTTCTCGTCTTTCTTCTCCTGCACTTTTTCCTGCTCTAATTTTTCCTCCCGCTTTTCCTTTAATTGTTTCTGCACTTTTTCTTTGTAAACCGTTCCAGGATTCTCAACAGTTTCCTTCTTTCTTCCTATGCACCAATGGTATATTGAATACTTGCTTCCGCTGCTGCGATTGTGCCGACCTGTTCCTCAAAGCTCGGAAACAGGCTTAACTGCTGATAGGTTCCCTCCGGCTGTTCGATATTTAACTGTAGATCAGTTCCGTCATCACGATCTCCTCTGCCGAGTGTACGATGCTGTTCATCTTCGCTACCCAAAGCATCTGATTTTCTGCTTTCATCTGCTCCGTTATCCCCTCTCTCTCCTTCATTTGTCCGGTCAGAAGCTCCATTCTCTCCTCTGCCTGCTCCTGTATCATTAACAGGTGTTCCTTCAGCTTCCCGTTCAGAAGAAGTCCCGTATATACTCCGTTCTTGTGTTCCTGTAAGAACTTCTTCCTCATCAGTCCGTACTTCGTCAGTACCTCCTTCGGCTGTTCGTCCATTGCTACCATCGGTATCTGATAATCCCCGTTCTTCTCGTATGTCAGATTCATCATATTTGCTCCTTTCCCCGGCTTCTCCGGTCTGTGTGATAGATTCTCCGTCTTGACTTTCGCTTTCACGCTTTAAAGCATTGTAGCGTGTTTCTGAGGTGTTTGCAAGTCCTTTTTGAACAGAATTTTCCGCTGTGCGGTTCTCTGCTTTCTCCCTCTCATACACCCCGATTGCTTTGCCTATCTCCATCAGGATAGGCTTTGATAAATCGGACACGTTGCTTCCAAGCTGTGACAGCGTTTCCACTGTGTTAAACTCATGGATATAAGGGAAATTTATTTCTTCGGCAAGCTCACTCTCCTCCATGCCACACCGCTTTAAAACGGTATAGGCAATACTGTCAGCAAGGGTTTCCCGTATCCTTACTTCTATATTCAGCTCGTCCAGTTCCTCTAAAAAGCTCCCTTCCTTTAAGTATTCCATATCCGAAGCAAGCTCTTTATAACAATCCTCTGCAATCCGTCCGGCAATCTCCCGGATACGTCCCACAAACCCGGCTTCCCTGTCGGTATCCCCATAAGTCTGTTCCAGACGGGAAATCACCGCTTCCATGTGTTCCTCACGCATTTCCCAAAGGTTAGGGAATTGTCCGATTCTTCTTGCCTTATGCACATCTGAAATATCAAAGACATATTTCAAACCGGAAAAACTGTCCTCATCAATCAGTGCAATGCCCTTTGCACCTTTGTTTACCCAGCAGTGCATCTTTTCATTCCATATCTCTATGGAAGCACAGGCGGTTGCATCCGGTCTTTGGGCATAGATTAAAAGTTGTTCCTTAAATGGATATTTATACAGTCTGGAAGCAGTATTTAAGTACCGCCTCCAGCTTTCTTCATTCCGCACGACTTCTTTTGCTGTTTCCTCTGCCAGTGCGGAAATCAATTTATATTTTCTCATGGTAAACCTCCGTAAAAAAGGCTGTAAGGCACTTTAAGCACCCTACAGCCTGTGATCAGTTACTTATCGGCATCAGGCATAAAAACCATGCTCCTCAATGCCTTTTTCCAGAATACAGTTAATCAGTTCCTCCAGCTCCACGTTGTTAATCTCGCTGACAACGATCAGCTTTGCAAGGGTATCCTTCGAAACGGATACCGCATAACTCTCCTCATCTGCACGAAGCTCATGGACACAGATGCCAAGTCCCTCTGCAATCTTGCACATAACACCAAGCTCCG
>JBJELZ010000130.1:0-2152 GCA_051879415.1 Lachnospiraceae bacterium | reverse complement strand
CGGTCCGGAGGACGCAAGAGCTTTCGGATGGAGGAACTGAATCCGGAGTACTGGATGAAAAAACAAAAAGGTGTATTGGTGCCTTATCTTGAAATGGTACAGATGGATCTGGCTGAGAAAGACGGAATATAAAAATAGTAAAAATAAGAAAAATGGAGGAGGGAAAGGATATGGCAGACATAGCAAAGCTGCAGGAATTGATTGACGAATCGGACAATATCGTATTTTTCGGAGGGGCAGGTGTTTCCACGGAAAGCGGAATTAAGGATTTCAGAAGTGTTGACGGATTATACAGCCAGCATTATGATTATCCGCCGGAAACGATGCTTTCCCATACTTTTTATGTCAGACATAAGCAGGAATTTTACAGATTTTATAAGGATAAACTGTTGGGTAAGACCGTTGATATTCCGGGAGAAGAAAAGGCATTGCCCAATGCTGCCCACAAAAAGCTGGCAGAGTTGGAGCAGTGTGGGAAGCTGAAAGCGGTGATTACACAGAACATAGACGGACTGCATCAGATGGCAGGATCAAAGAAGGTACTGGAGCTTCATGGAAGTGTCCTTCGAAATTTCTGCGAAAAGTGCGGCAAATCATTTGATGCACAGTATATCTATGACAGCGCTGATGTGCCGAAATGTGATGATTGTGGCGGAGATATCAAGCCGGATGTTGTCCTGTATGAGGAAGGTCTTGATCAGGGAATCTTGCAGGAATCCATCCGCCGCATCAAGGAAGCGGATATGCTGATTATCGGCGGAACTTCCCTGGTGGTATATCCTGCTGCAGGACTGATTGATTATTACCGTGGCAATAAACTGGTTTTGATTAACCGGGATAAGACGGCAAGAGATGGTGCTGCTGATTATATTTTCCAGGGTAATATCGGGGAGATTCTGGGACAGATCCGGTGTTAGGAGACTGGGGGCAAAAGCCCGTCTACAATTTATTAATTAGCAAAATGCACAAAATAAGTCACCTGGATTCCTATGCGCTAAACGCTACGATGAGCCTCAAAAAACATAAATCGTGTTCAGCAAAGGCTTCCACGATTTATAGAGTCTCATCTTCGCAGCGCAAAATGTCATCCAAGTGACTTATTTTGTGCATTCTGCCATAAAAAATTTTTTGAACGGGCTTTTGACCCCAGTATCGTGTTAGGATGCTGAATGTATAAAAAATGTAGATATGGCGATAATTATTTTAGGTGTTACGGGGATTTCGTAGATATATGGCAGCTGATGAACGGGGATTTGCGCAGAATTTGGGTTTACATCAACGGGGATTTGCGTTATACTATGTTTGAGAGGTAACAATAGAATGGAAAAACCTGTTTATAGACGAAAAATATATAATGAGATACTTGAATGGAAAGAAAAGCGTAGTGAAAAATATGCGCTTTTGATTAAAGGTGCCAGGCGAGTTGGAAAATCAACTATTGCTGAAGAATTTGCCAAAAATGAGTTTAAATCGTATATATTAATTGATTTTGCTCATACAAGTAAAGAAATAATAGAACTATTTGATGATATGTATCATTTGGATTTTTTCTTCCTTCAGTTACAGCAGTTAACGGGAATCAGATTATATGAAAAAGAGTCTGTAATAATATTTGATGAGGTTCAGCTTCTTCCGAAGGCGAGACAGGCAATAAAGTATCTTGTGGCTGATGGAAGATATAAATATATTGAAACGGGTTCTCTTCTATCTATAAAAAAGAATACGAAGGATATCTTAATTCCCAGTGAAGAGCATAAGTTATCAATGTATCCTATGGATTTTGAAGAATTTTTGTGGGCAATTGGCGATGAGATCACCGCTGACACAATAAAGCTACTGCTAAAAAATAAGAAATCTGCAGGTAATGCGATGCATAGAAATCTGATGCGTATTTTTAGGCTGTATATGCTGATTGGTGGAATGCCACAGGCTATAGAGACCTATATAGAGCAAAATAATTTGCAAGCAGTCGATGAAGTAAAAAGAGAAATAGTGGACTTGTATGAGGAAGATTTTAATAAAATAGATGAATCCGGTCTCGCAGGGGATATGTATGATGCGATACCGGCCAATCTTACCGGAAATGCATCCAGATATATTTTGGCAAATGCACGTGAAGGGACACGGTCGGAGCAGACACGTAAATTAGTTC
>JBJELZ010000129.1:0-10340 GCA_051879415.1 Lachnospiraceae bacterium | reverse complement strand
TGATGGCAAAACGGTTTCTGCAATGGACTGCCTGGTGCCGGGCATCGGTGAGATTATCGGCGGAAGCCAGAGAGAGGATGATTATGATAAATTGTCCGCCCGTATGGCAGAGCTTGGCCTGAAACAGGAGGACTACGATTTTTATCTGGATCTTAGAAAATATGGTTCTGCAAGACATGCCGGATTCGGTCTGGGCTTTGAACGCTGTGTGATGTATCTGACAGGTATGAGCAATATCAGGGATGTTATTCCTTTCCCCAGAACCGTAAACAATTGTGATTTATAAGAGGTTTTATATAGGAAGAGGTAATAGGTGTGAGCAGAATATATATACCGGAAGGGTATAAAAGCCCCCAGAATATCAAAGAGACAGAAATTGCAATTAAGGAAGTAAAGGATTATTTTGAACGTGCTCTGGCAGATGCATTGAATCTTACCAGAGTATCCGCCCCTTTATTTGTCAAGCCGGAATCAGGGCTGAATGATAACTTAAACGGTGTGGAGCGCCCGGTTTCCTTTGGCATCAAGGAGCAGGATGAAGCAGTTGTGGAAATTGTACATTCCCTTGCCAAATGGAAAAGAATGGCATTGAAGGAATATGGCTTCCAGATGGGAGAAGGACTTTATACGGATATGAGTGCCATCCGCAGGGATGAGGAAACGGATAACATTCATTCCATCTATGTGGATCAGTGGGACTGGGAGAAGGTCATTGATCATTCCCAGCGCAATCTGGAGACATTAAAGGAAACCGTATTCCGCATCTATATGGCAATTAAGCAGACCGAGTATTATATGTGCGGAAAGTATCATTTCATGGATCCATTTCTGCCAAATGAAATTTCTTTTGTGACAACCCAGGAACTGGAGGACCGCTATCCGGATAAAACGCCCAAGGAGAGAGAAAATCTGATTGCCAGGGAGAAAGGTGCAGTATTCCTTTTACAAATCGGCGGTGCCTTAAAGTCCGGCGAGCGTCATGACGGACGTGCACCGGATTATGATGACTGGGAATTAAACGGAGATATTCTGGTCTACTATCCGGTTCTGGATATGGCATTGGAATTATCGTCCATGGGGATTCGTGTGGATGAGGTGTCGCTGGCAAAACAGCTTAAGATTTCCGGCTGTGAAGAACGTGCCAGCCTTCCATTCCAGAAAGCTGTTCTGGAAAAGGAACTGCCTTATACCATTGGCGGCGGCATCGGTCAGTCCCGTATCTGCATGTTTTTCCTGCAGAGAGCACATATCGGAGAGGTACAGTCCTCGATCTGGCCGGATGAAGTCTATGCTTATGCCAGAGAGAGAGGCGTTCATATTTTGTAGTTTATTGATGCTGGCAGAAGGAAGGAGGATAAGGATGAAAACGAAAACGTCTAAAAAAATGAAGAATCTGAAATTAGTGATATACAGCATACTGCTAATTGCTATGTCTGCCTCTATCATGATAATAAACAGGTGCGGGTTGCAGGCGATTGAATTCGGCAAAAACAGTATTCCGGTTGGCTCTTTTTCCGGGGTGCTTACCGTGTTTATGCTGCTTGACTGTCTGGTGCTGCTGAATGTTGATAATAAAATTGGATTTGTTATATCCCTGATTGTCAGCAGTGCACAGCTGATCAGTGTTTCCTTTGCTGTTTTTGTAGTGAAAAACATGGATGCCGTGGCTGGCGTCCCCATGGCGGCAGGAATCATAGGCCTCCTTATTATGCAGCATAATCATATTAAAAAGACGGAGCAGAATGAAAAAAGGCTCTATGCTTTGTCTGCAACGGATCCGTTAACCGGTCTTTATAACAGGCGCAGCATCATAGAACATGTTAATGAATTGATTTCTGCCAGAAAGCCATTCCGGCTTCTCTTCTTTGATCTTGATAATTTTAAGAATATTAATGATACCATGGGACACGCTTCCGGGGATACAATTCTTTGTGAGGCTACGAAACGTTGGACTGAGGTGGCAGATGAAAATGTTTTCATCGGAAGAACCGGTGGTGATGAATTTGCAATGGTTGTCAGCGGAAAGTCCGATGATGAGATAAGACAATTTGCGGACAAGTGTCTTAGTGTTCTGGCAGAAAGAATCTGTACGGAAAATTTTGATTATTATGCTACGGGCAGTGCAGGTATGGCAAGATATCCGGAGGATGGACATGACTGTGAAAGCCTGTTCCGGTTTGCGGATACCGCAATGTATAAGGCAAAAAGTAAAGGCAAGAATCAGCTCTGCTTCTTTGATGAAAACATGCTGCTGGCAATTGACCGGGATCTGAAGGTGGAAAATGAGATCAGGAGCGCCTTGAAATATAACAGATTTTATCTGGTATTCCAGCCACAGTATGAGACGGAAACAAAGCATCTGCGGGGATTTGAAACCCTGTTACGATTAAAGGATGAGACGGGGGTACCGATTCCTCCTTCAGACTTTATTCCTGTTGCAGAGCGGAGCGGACTGATTTTTGAGATAGACCGCTGGGTGCTCCGTCATGCGATGCAATCCTTTTCAGAAGAAATCACGGGCAATTCGGAGTTTATGGTATCCGTTAATGTCTCTGCAAGGCACATTGTAGAGCCGGGATTTGCAGGGGAAGTAAAGGAAATGCTTGAGGAAAATAACTTCCCGCCGGAGAGACTGGAAATAGAGGTTACGGAGTCCTGCTTCATTGCGTCGGTTGATAAGGCAATCAGTACGCTTTTGAAAATCAAGGCACTGGGTGTGCAGATTGCACTGGATGATTTTGGTACAGGCTATGCATCGTTAAGCTATCTGCAAAAACTTCCTATTGACCTGCTTAAAATTGATAAGAGCTTTATTGATGATATGACAGACAGGGAAGAAGGGGGAAATTTTGTAAAAGCGATTATTGCGATCGGTCACATGTTCCACTGCAAAGTCATCTCCGAAGGCGTGGAAGAAGAACAACAGCTGGAATTATTAAAGGAACTCAAATGTGATTATATTCAGGGATATCTCTGGGGTAAGCCGCAAAAGCAAAGTGATGCCCTGCAGCTGATACCATAGAACAGAATTTACGCTGTGGGAATTTTTGAAACAGTTGCAAAGGTTGTCCCAAATGTGTTATACTAACGGTACGACAAAAAACCTATTGAAAGGTGGGGTTGCTATGAATTTTAACATCGTAGGAAAAAACATTGAAGTAACAGAAGGATTAAGGAGTGCAGTCGAGGATAAGATCGGAAAACTGGAACGGTATTTTACACCCGAGACACAGGTAAATGTTACATTAAGTGTTGAAAAAGAACGGCAGAAGATTGAAGTTACGATTCCTGTGAAAGGAAGCATTATCCGCTCTGAGCAGGTAAGTAGTGACATGTATGTGTCAATTGATCTTGTAGAAGAGATTATTGAAAGACAGCTTAAGAAATATAAGACAAAGCTTGTTGACAAACAGCAGGATGTTGGATGTTTTAAGCAGGAGTACATCGAGAAAGACTTTATGGATGATGAAGAAGTAAAGATCATCCGTACCAAGAAATTTGATATTAAGCCTATGTATCCTGAAGATGCATGCGTTCAGATGGAACTTCTTGGACATAATTTCTATGTTTTCTGCAATGCAGAAACAGAGCAGGTCAATGTGGTTTATAAGCGAAAAGGCAATACCTATGGACTGATTGAGCCGGAAGTATAAAATCTTTTCTGACTGTTGCATTGACTGCGTTACATGAGAACAGACCGGTATCCGGGGACTCCCGGGTGCCGGTTTTTTATGGAACTGGTTTACATAGTATATTGTATAAAAATTGTTTTTCTTTTTGGACAAAGGAATCCACAATATTCCGTTGCAAAAGCCTATTTGCTATGATAAAATAGTAGCAGTCGGCAAATGTCCGGTTTTGTCTTTTGGAGAACGGAAACAGGGCAATTTGTCAAATGAAAGTATAGAATAATCAAGAAAAAGATGGAGGAAACAAAATGGCAAAGAAAATCGTTTTGGCAGGCGCATGCCGTACTGCAATCGGTACAATGGGCGGTTCACTTTCAAACACACCGGCAGCAGAGCTTGGTGCAATCGTTATTAAGGAAGCATTAAACAGAGCAGGAGTTGCTCCTGAAGCTGTAGATCAGGTTTATATGGGATGTGTTATCCAGGCAGGTCTTGGACAGAATGTTGCCCGTCAGGCATCAATCAAGGCAGGTCTTCCGAATGAAGTTCCGGCAGTTACAATGAATGTTGTATGTGGTTCCGGTCTTAACTGTGTGAACCAGGCTGCTCAGATGATCTTAGCCGGTGAAGCTGATGTCGTTGTAGCAGGTGGTATGGAAAATATGTCAATGGCTCCGTTTGCTCTTGATAAAGCACGTTTCGGATACAGAATGAACAATGGTGTATTGAAAGACTGTATGGTAAATGATGCACTTTGGGATGCATTCAATGATTACCATATGATTACTACAGCAGATAACATTTGTAGAGAGTGGGGAATCACAAGAGAAGAACTGGATGAGTTCGCTCTTAAGTCCCAGCAGAAGGCTGAAGCAGCACAGGCAAATGGTGCATTTGATAAGGAAATTGTTCCTGTAACTGTTAAAGTTAAGAAGCAGGAAGTTGAATTTAAGAAGGATGAAGGACCCAGAGCAGGTACTACAATAGAAGGTCTTGCAAAACTTCGTCCGATTAACAAGGATGGTTTCGTTACAGCAGGTAACGCTTCCGGTATTAATGATGGTGCAGCTGCAATCGTTGTTATGTCTGAAGAAAAGGCAAAAGAACTTGGCGTTAAGCCTATGGCTACCTGGGTAGCTGGCGGACTTGCTGGATGCAGACCTGAAGTAATGGGTATCGGACCTGTTCCTGCAACACAGAAGGTAATGGCTAAGGCTGGAATGAAAATTGAAGACTTCGATATTATCGAAGCAAACGAAGCATTTGCAGCTCAGTCAATCGCTGTCGGCAGAGATCTTGGTATCGATGTTGACAAGCAGCTTAACCCCAATGGTGGTGCAATCGCACTTGGACATCCGGTTGGAGCTTCCGGATGCCGTATCTTAGTAACACTGCTTCATGAAATGGAAGCAAATGCAGATGCTAAGAAGGGTCTTGCAACACTTTGTATCGGCGGTGGTATGGGTTGTGCTACTATCGTTGAGAAGTACGAAGCATAAGAATAAGTAACATTTGCATGAGACTTTGGCAGATAAAGCTAAGGTCTCATGTTTATGAAAATAAAAAGAAAGAGAGAGCTTAAGATATGGAATATATCGTATATGAGCAGAAGGATGCAGTCGGAATTATTACAATCAGCCGTGAAAAAGCTTTAAATGCTTTAAATTCACAGGTTCTTGATGAATTAAATGCATGCCTTGATGCAGTTGATTTAAATACTGTAAGATGCCTGATTTTAACAGGAGCCGGAGAGAAATCTTTCGTTGCCGGTGCAGATATCGGAGAAATGAGTACCCTTACTAAGGCAGAAGGAGAAGCTTTTGGAAAGAAGGGAAATGACGTATTCCGCAAACTGGAAACTTTCCCGATTCCGGTAATCGCTGCAGTAAACGGATTTGCACTTGGCGGTGGATGTGAGATTTCCATGAGCTGTGATATCAGAATCTGTTCTGATAATGCAGTATTCGGTCAGCCGGAAGTAGGTCTTGGTATTACCCCCGGATTTGGTGGAACCCAGAGACTTGCAAGACTGGTAAGCCCGGGTATGGCAAAGCAGATGATCTATACAGCCCGCAATATTAAAGCAGCAGAAGCTTACAGAATCGGTCTGGTTAACCAGGTGGTATCTGCTACAGTGGATGAAGCCGGTAATGTGACAGCAACTGCTAAGGAAAACCTGATGGCTACAGCCGAGAAGATGGCTGCCGGTATTGCAATGCAGGCTCCGATTGCAGTTCGCAACTGCAAGAAAGCAATCAATGAAGGACTTCAGGTAGATATGGATCAGGCTATCGTAATCGAAGAGAAATTATTCGGTGACTGCTTCGAGACAGAAGACCAGAAGGCCGGTATGGGCAACTTCCTTGAAAAGGACAAAGAGAAGAAGTTAAAGGTTGTTCCGTTCAAGAACTGCTAATCAAAGAATTTCCTGTTTCCCACTCATGCAAAGTAGGGGATAGGGGTAACAACGAATGTTAATCATGAATCCATGGATCCATGATTCATGGATTCATGATACAAATAATGCAAAAATATTATTTAGGAGGAAACAAAAATGAAGGTTGGCGTTATTGGCGCAGGTACCATGGGACAGGGTATCGCAAAGGCTTTCGCAATGGTAGAAGGCTACACAGTAGCTCTTTGTGACATCAAGCAGGAGTGGGCTGAAGGCGGAAAGGATAAGATCGTTAAAGGCTATGCTAAGCTGGTGGAAAAAGGAAAAATGACACAGGAAACAGTTGATGCAATCGTTGCAAGAATCACACCGGGTCTGAAGGAAGACCTTTGTGCAGATTGCGATCTGATCGTTGAAGCTGCATTTGAAAATATGGAAGTTAAGAAGACAACATTTTCTGAGCTTGATAAGTTTGTTAAGCCGGAATGTATTTTCGCTTCCAATACATCAAGTCTTTCTATTACAGAAATCGGAAATGGACTTTCCCGTCCGATGATCGGTATGCATTTCTTCAATCCTGCTGATCGTATGAAGCTGGTAGAAGTAATCGCTGGTGTGAACACACCTGCTGAAACAGTAGAAGCAATCAAGAAGATCTCCGAAGAAATCGGCAAGACACCGGTTCAGGTAAATGAAGCTGCAGGTTTCGTAGTTAACCGTATCCTGATCCCGATGATCAACGAAGCTGCTTTCATCAAGATGGAAGGTGTATCTGATATCGCAGGTATTGATTCTGCTATGAAGCTTGGTGCAAATCATCCCATGGGGCCCTTAGAGCTTGGTGATTTCATCGGTCTTGATATCTGCCTTGCTATCATGGACGTTCTTTACAATGAAACAGGCGACAGCAAGTATCGTGCCTGCCCGCTTCTTCGTAAGATGGTTCGTGGTGGTAACCTTGGCTGCAAGTCCGGTAAGGGATTCTACGTATATAACGCAGACCGTACCAAGACTCCGGTTGATGCACTTTAATTTGCAGGTTCTCAAATAATATAGGAGGAAATAAAACAAATGGATTTCACTTTAAGCAAAGAACATGAAATGGCGAGACAGTTATTCAAAGATTTCGCTGAAAATGAAGTAAAGCCTCTCGCTCAGGAAATTGATGAGAATCACAGATTCCCAAGAGAGACAGTTGACAAAATGGCAAAATATGGTTTCCTTGGTATTCCTGTAGGTAAGGAATTCGAAGGACAGGGTTGCGATCCTCTTACTTACGTTATGTGCGTAGAAGAGTTATCAAAGGTATGTGGTACAACAGGTGTTATCGTATCTGCACACACATCACTTTGTGTTGATCCGATCCAGACTTATGGTACACCGGAGCAGAAGGCAAAATACCTTCCTGACTTAGCTTCCGGTAGAAAACTTGGTGCTTTTGGTCTTACAGAGCCGGGTGCCGGTACAGATGCACAGGGACAGCAGACAAAGGCTGTGTTTGATGAAGCTACAAATGAATGGGTACTTAACGGTTCCAAATGTTTCATCACAAACGGTAAAGAAGCTGATGTTTATATCATCATCGCTGTAACCGGTAAGATTGAAAAGCGTGGTAAAATTCAGAAAGAAATTTCTGCATTTATCGTAGAAAAAGGTACACCCGGATTTACCTTTGGTACAAAGGAAAACAAGATGGGTATCTGTGCTTCTTCTACTTACGAACTGATCTTTACTGATTGCCGTATCCCGGCTGATGCAATTCTTGGTGCAAAGGGTAAAGGATTTGGTATCGCAATGCACACACTGGATGGTGGACGTATCGGTATTGCTGCTCAGGCACTTGGTATTGCAGAAGGTGCTTTAGAGACAACAATCGCATATGTAAAGGAAAGAAAGCAGTTCGGTCGTGCAATCGCTGCATTCCAGAATACACAGTTCGTTCTTGCTGATCTTGCTACAAAGGTGGAAGCTGCTAAGCTTTTAGTTTACAAGGCTGCTATGAAGAAGGCTGAATATGCTACCAATCCTAAGGTTTCTTATTCAGTAGAGGCTGCTATGGCTAAGTTATATGCTGCAGAAGTAGCAATGGAAGTAACGACCAAGTGTGTTCAGTTACACGGTGGTTATGGTTACATCAAGGAATACGATGTAGAACGTATGATGCGTGATGCTAAGATTACCGAGATTTACGAAGGAACTTCCGAAGTTCAGCGTATGGTTATCTCTGCAAATATCTTAAAGTAGGAGGTAGAAATCGTGAAAATCGTTGTTTGTGTAAAACAGGTACCCGATACAAAGGGTGGAGTTAAATTTAATCCGGACGGAACATTGGACCGTGGTGCAATGTTGGCAATCATGAATCCGGATGACAAGGCTGGTCTTGAGGCAGCGCTTAGAATTAAGGATGAGACAGGTGCAGAAGTTACTGTATTGACCATGGGTCTTCCTAAGGCAGCAGATGTTCTTCGTGAAGCAATCGCTATGGGTGCAGACAAGGGTGTTCTTGTAACTGACCGTGTACTTGGTGGAGCTGATACATGGGCTACCTCTACAACAATTGCCGGTGCACTTCGTAATATGGACTATGATCTGATTATTACAGGTCGTCAGGCTATTGATGGTGATACAGCACAGGTTGGACCTCAGATCGCCGAGCATCTTGGAATTCCTGTAATTTCTTATGCACAGGACATCAAGGTAGAAGGAGATAAGGTTGTTGTACAGCGTCTGTATGATGACAGATATCATGTACTGGAAGCAAAGATGCCTTGTCTTGTTACAGCACTTTCTGAATTAAATGAGCCGAGATACATGACTCCGGGTGGAATCTTTGCTGCTTGCAGCGCTGAAATTACAACCTGGGGCAGAGCTGATCTTAAGGATGTTGAAGATGGTAACCTTGGTCTGAACGGTTCACCGACAAAGATCGCTAAGGCATCTGATAAGGTTCGTAAGGGATCCGGCGAGAAGGTTACTCCCGATTCTCCGGAAGAGGCAGTTTCCTATATTGTTGGTAAATTAACAGAGAAGCACGTTATCTAATTCAAAATAAAGGAAAAGTGGTGAACGAATATGAAAATGAGTCCAGAAGAAATTGCACAGTACAAAGGAGTTTTTGTATTTGCGCAGCAGGTAGATAATAAAGTAAATGGTATTGCCTTCGAATTGCTCGGAAAGGCAAAAGAATTGGCTGCTCCCCTGGAAGCACAGGTTACAGCAGTATTAATCGGATCTGATGTAAAAGGTCTTGTTGGTGAACTGGCTGCTTATGGTGCAGACAGAGTAATCGTTGTTGATGATCCTGAACTGAAGGAATACAGAACAGAGCCGTATGCACATGCATTGGCATCTGTTATCAACGAGTTCAAGCCGGATATCATGTTGGTTGGTGCAACAGCAATCGGTCGTGACCTTGGTCCTACCGTATCTGCAAGAGTTCAGACAGGTCTTACTGCTGACTGTACCGTCCTTGAAATCGGTGATTTTCCTCTTGTTGCAGTTCCCGGTAAGGAAGCAGAGCAGAAGCACAATCAGCTTCTGATGACACGTCCTGCATTTGGTGGAAATACCATTGCAACGATTGCATGTCCTGATAACCGTCCGCAGATGGCAACAGTTCGTCCCGGTGTAATGCAGAAGATTGATCCGATCGAAGGTGCTCAGGCAGAAGTGATCGAGTACAATCCCGGATTTACTCCGAACAACAAATATGTAACAATCAAAGAAGTAGTAAAGGCTGTTTCTGATGTTGTAGATATCATGGATGCTAAGATCCTTGTTTCCGGTGGTCGTGGAGTTGGTTCCGCTGAGAACTTCAAGCTTCTTGAAGATTTTGCAGAAGCAATCGGTGGAACAGTAAGCTGTTCCCGTGCCGTTGTAGATTCCGGATGGAAGCCCAGAGAATTACAGGTTGGACAGACAGGTAAGACAGTTCGTCCTAACGTATACTTCGCAATCGGTATCTCCGGAGCAATCCAGCATGTAGCCGGTATGGAAGAGTCTGATATCATCATTGCAATCAACAAGGATGAAGACGCTCCGATCTTTGATGTAGCTGATTATGGTGTTGTAGGAGATCTGAATAAGATTCTTCCTCAGTTGACAGCTCAGGTAAAAGAGGCAATGGCAGCTAAGGCTTAATTGACCTTCTTATTACGAAAGAATAAGCTGAATCCCACATTTTCTGTAAGTACAGAAAATGTGGGATTTTTTTGGCGTGGGAGAAGAAACTGTTACTAAATGAATTAATTGAAAATTGTAATATTGTTGCGCACCTCTCAGCATGACTTACAACTAACCTAGTTGCCTGTCACAGA
>JBJELZ010000128.1:4154-10388 GCA_051879415.1 Lachnospiraceae bacterium | reverse complement strand
CTTCACAGCGCAAAATGTCATCCAAGTGATTTATTTTGTGCATTCTGCCATATAACGTTTTTTGAACGGGCTTTTGCCCCCAATATCGTGATAAAAGGAACGTCCCCAAAGGAGAAGAAAGGCATGGTTATTTTTATGAAGAAAAAATGGAAAGTGATATTGCCCATCATCCTGGCAGCTGTTGTATGTGTCATTGTCTTGCTGATCTTTTTCTTAACAAGGAAAGAGAACCGGTACCGGCTGATTAAAGTAAATGGATACGAGGGCAGTGTTCTCGTGGAGAGAGAAGGAGACGAAGCGCTTACTGTATTTGAAGGATTACAGCTTGTTTCGGAAGATATGGTCATTGTGGAAGAAAAGGCATTTCTGGAACTTCTTGCAGACAGCGATAAGCATATTGGTGTACAGGAAAATACCGGATTTATACTTCATGCTGAAGGAGACAGCGAGAATGGAAGGATTGCGATCGATCTTTTGTATGGAGAGGCCCTCTTTACCATTGATCATGCTTTGAGTGAGGGTGATTCCTTTCAAGTGACTACACCAAATGCAACATTATCGGTGCGTGGAACTTCTTTTTCCGTTGCTTTTGATCCCGTAACGGGGGAGACAACCGTGGAGGTTTTGGAAGGAACGGTATGGGCTGAGTATAATGGAATGACAGAAGAACTGAACGCAGGGGATATCCGTATCATCGGGGGAGCGAATGCACAGGAGATGCCGTTGATTATCGGGGAGCCATCCCAGGCACTTCCTATCTTTATGATTACCCGATACTTTGATGTTCCGGATGAAATTAATTTCTTTGATAAATCATTAGAGTTCACATATTGCAATGGGAAGGACGGTACTGTGCAGACAGATCCCATGGATAATCCGTCTGACACCCTTGCTCCCTTGGAAATAACCACGATTCAGATTTACAATGAATTTATGGAACCGGTTATGGATCAGGTAGATGCTCTGATTGAGGAACGGGGAGAAGAAATCTTAAGGGCTTATATAGATGAGAGTTACGCTCTTCCTACAGATGTAACGGACTGGTTTGATTCCATTGATAATAAACAGATTACCATTCAGGACGAAGACGGTACCATTTCCTTTGAGTATACAATGGTAACGGTTGACTGGGTATATTCCGAGATTCCCATCAATGAGGAGGAAGGATCATACATGTATTATGAGGATCTATATCATATTGATGAGAACGGTGTGCGCTATGCACTGAGAGGAGTCTCCTTTACATTTTTTGAATAACAGTGGGGACGGAGGAGGAGAATGAATAAATATGTTGCTGCCGTTTTGGGCGGAGGATTCTGCTGGGGCTTTATGGGTTTTTTTACACGACATCTTGGGGAATTTGGCATTGATTCCACCGGAGCGATCATGGTGCGTTGTGGCATTGCAGCAATCTGTTTTGCTCTGCTGATATTCTGTACAGGAACCGGACAGTTCCGGGTCAGGCTTAAGGACATCTGGTGTTTTATTGGTTCCGGCTGTTTAAGTTTGTTGTTTTTCACGTTCTGTTATTTTAACGCCATTAATATGATGAGTTTGTCGGCAGCAGCGATCCTTTTATATACGGCACCATCCATTGTTATGCTGCTTTCAGCAGTAATCTTTCGGGAAAAGATTACCGGGCTTAAGCTTGTGGCGGTATTCCTTGCTTTTGTGGGCTGCTGTCTGGTTTCGGGAATCACCGGAGGCGTATCCCTTACCCTGAAGGGACTGTTATTTGGTCTGGGATCGGGCTTTGGCTATGCACTTTATTCTATTTTCTCCAGATGTGCCCTGCAACGCGGATACAGCAGCAGTACCATTAATTTTTATTCGTGCCTTCTGGCGGCATTGGGAGCAGCTATCATCTGGCAGCCATATGATACCTTCCAGGTGATGATTTCGTCCTCTTCCGCTTTTTTGTGGTGTCTGGGCATCGGAGTATTCACCTGTTTTGTGCCGTATATGTTATATACTTACAGCCTGACAGGACTTGAAAACAGTATGGCTTCGGTTCTCGCTTCCATTGAGCCGGTGGTGGCGTCTTTGCTGGGGATATTTGTCTATCATGAGAAAATGACCTTCCCATCATTTCTGGGTGTTCTTTTTGTCTTGTCAGCGGTGGTATTATTGACAGTGAAGCCAAAGAAGAGCAGGGAAAGATAAGTAACAAAAGAGAGCAGGTGTAAGAATGAATATTTTATTTACCATTAATCAGGGATATCTGGAACATTTAGAGGATTGTATCCGTTCTATCGTGCGTTTTCCATCTGATGGCGGATATGATATTTATATTATGCATTCTGATTTACAGTCTGAGGATGAAATACGATTAGGGGCACTTGCAGATGAAAATGTAAGACTGCATTTTATCTATGTTGATCCTTTAAAAGAATTTGATTTTCCGGAGACAGACAGGTATCCTATAGAAATTTATTACCGGATATTTGCATCTTTTCTGCTTCCGGATACACTGGAACGCATTTTATATCTGGATGCAGATACGCTTGTTATCAATCCTTTGACAGAACTGTACCACATGGAATTTAATGGAAATTATATATTAGCATGTACGCATATTCGAAAAGCCCTGAATAAGATCAACCAGATCCGTCTTGGGGTAAAAGATGAACGGCCATATATTAACAGCGGCATTATGTTGATGAATCTGGAGGAACTGAGAAAACAACAGAGTATTCATGAAGTTACAGATTATGTAAAGAAACACAAAAATGTACTTGCTTTGCCGGATCAGGACATTATTACAGCATTATATGGAGATAAGATAGGTCTTTTGGATACCATGCGGTATAATTTAAGCGATAGAATGCTTGCGATCTACAATGCCGATACCAGCCACAAGAAAATAGACCTGGAGTGGGTAAGAAAAAATAGCGTTATTATCCATTATTATGGAAAGCAGAAGCCATGGAATAAGGGATATCATGGAAAATTAAATGTATTTTATGAAGAAATGAAAAAACCGGATTGATGTTTAGAGGAGGCAAATACGCTGCTCCATAATTAGCTTGAAATATTCTATGTGTTGATGTAATATGATACAAAAGCAATGGCGCAGTACTGATGGGTATGATTCGGTACTGCGTTTCCTTTCATAAGGGAGGGATGAAAAAATGAATTTAGAACTTTATTATATTTATTATATTGAGACCAATACCATTTGTATTTTATTATTGTCTTTCATTCTGGTTGCATACATCAGAGAAATGCGGGGTGCAGCAGAGGCAAGATACTATAAAGCTGAAATTATTGAGATCATAGTCTATTGTGTGCTGGATATGATAACGGCCATTTTCAAAGGAAAATCCTTTCCAGGGGCAGAACTGATTTTACAGTTGTCCAATACATTATATATTGCATTTCCCGGAATCATGGTGTTGACCTGGGGACAATACATTTTTGTCCATATGAAAAAATATGGATTTCAAAAAAGTATTATTGACCACATTTTCAGAGGCTTACTGTGGTTATCGGTTGTAATTACCCTGACCAGTCCGTTTACTCATTTTGCTTTTTATCTGG
This sequence comes from Lachnospiraceae bacterium, assembly GCA_051879415.1. Lineage (GTDB taxonomy): Bacteria > Bacillota > Clostridia > Lachnospirales > Lachnospiraceae > NK4A136. Next base: position 6,848 of record JBJELZ010000128.1, on the reverse strand, counting down.
ATGAGGGTAATATTTATCATAGAAATCCCGGGGCTTATGTTGTTCCGGTGATTGCCTATCTGTATATGATTTTTGATACCGGAAAGCTGCTTATTATGGATCGGAAAATTGATTCGCTGAAGGGCAGAAGATCTGCAAGAAACCTCTCCATCTTTGTTATCCCGTGTATCATATTTTCACTTATTCAGATTGTCTTTTATGGCTGTACTACGGCTCAGGTAGGTTTTACCATGGGATTCATGATTGTCTATCTGGTAAGCCAGCAAAATAAAATTTCAAAGGATGCTCTTACGGGACTGAATAACAGAAGAGAGTTTGAGAATCAGTTTGATAATCTGCCAAAGAATGCAGGTAAGATTCTGATAACCATGATAGATGTAGATTCCTTTAAGTCAATTAATGATACGTATGGTCATATGGAAGGCGATCAGGCAATTAAAACCGTTGCCCTGGTATTATCCAGAGCCTGTGCGCAGTGTAAAAATGAAGGGGATTTCTTCCTTTCCAGATATGGTGGAGATGAATTTGTGATTCTCTCAAAGGAATTTAACGAGGGTGCCGATCAGGCTTTGTTTTATGCCATTCAAGCGGAATTAAATATAGTTAATGAAACAGAAGAACATCCTTATGACCTGCATCTTAGTATCGGAACATCCTTTGGAACCATAACCGGTAAAAAGGATGCAGTAGAAATTCTGAAAAAGGCAGATGCTGAGATGTACAAGGTAAAAAAGAAAAAAACAAAACAACGTTTTTAAATATGAGGGAGTTACAGAAAATGCAGAAGATCATAACGAAGCGCCTTATTCTACGGGAATTCAGGGAATCAGATTATGATGATTTATTTGAATATCTGTCACAGTTGGAAGATGATGAATTTGAGGGATATCCCGGGATTACATATGAAAACGGGAGGGAACACCTGAAATACCGCATCGAATCGGAAGAGTTCTATGCCGTTGAAATGAAAGAGACCGGTAAAGTCATAGGCAATATTTATTTTGGAAAAAGAGATTTCGAAGCAAGGGAAATAGGGTATATAATCAATAAAAATTATCAAAGAAAAGGATATGCCTATGAGGCACTTGGGGCGGTGATAGAAGAAGCATTCCGCAATGGTGTTCATCGGGTATATGCAGAATGTGATCCGCGTAATGAGTGTTCCTGGAAACTTTTGGAGAAGGCCGGTTTAGAACGCGAAGCACATTTTAAGCAGAACATATTTTTCCACCGGGATGAAAACGGAATGCCAAAATGGAAAGATACCTATGTATATGCCATGTTGCGACGTTAGGGACGTTCCTTTTGTCACGAGGAGTGTCCCCGTGTCATACAAATTGATATGAATTTGTGGGAGGAAGATACATGATACTAAGTAAAACAGTACAGGATATTCGTACAGATTGGGCGATTGCAGATGCAAAGCGGGATGAAGGACTCACTACGCCGGAGGAAATTTTACGGTTTGATGATATCTCTTACGGCCCCTATGGGACAGACAATCTGTTGGATATCTATATGACGAAAGATGTTTCAGGACTTCTGCCAACGATTGTGAATATTCATGGCGGGGCCTGGGTATACGGGTCTAAGGAAATCTACCAGTTTTATTGTATGAACCTTGCGTTAAAAGGTTTTGTTGTAGTGAATATCAATTACAGGCTTGCACCGGAAAACAGATTTCCGGCAGCAGTTGAGGATATTAACCGGGTAATGCAGTTTATTGAGAAGAATGGTGCTTCCTATCACATTGACAAAGACCGACTGGTTATGGTTGGAGATTCCGCCGGTGGTCAGTTGGTGAGCCATTATGCAACGATTCTGACCAATCCTGAATTTGCGAAACTCTTTGATTTCAATGTGCCGGATGTCACTGTTAAGGCACTCGGATTAAATTGTGGTATCTATGATGGAAAAGCAGTTGCAGAGGAAGGATTGGAAGAAGTTTTTTCAGAGTATCTGGGAACTATAAATAAAAAGGCTTCTCCTGATCTTTTAGAGAAAATTGATGCCATGGGGCACATGACCTCTGATTTTCCGCCATCTTACATTATGAGCAGTGAAGCGGATTTCCTGCTTTCTGCTGCCGATCCTATGTATCAGCACTTATTAGGTCTTGGAGTTTTGGCAGTGAAAAAAATTTACGGCAGTAAGGATCAGCCGGAAATCGGTCATGTTTTTCATGTAAACTGCAGGCTTGAGGAAGCCAGAAAATGCAACGAAGAGGAATGTGATTTCTTTCATCGCTTTGTTTAGCGAGGTTTCTTTTATTTTCTTGAAATCATAAAAGTCTTATGTTATGATAAGTCTATGAAAGGTGCTACCGATAGACGGCTAGCCCTCATTACTTAAATCAAAGAACGATCGCTGTGGTTGGGGAACTAATGGCGGTCGTTTTTGCTTGTGTTATTATGCTCTTCATCTTCTTTACTGCGATCCAATCTTTCAATCTTCTCCACAGTCTTTCCAACTGCAACTCCGGTTCCAAAAACTGCAAGAATAAATCCTGCTAGTGTTATGTAATCCATCATCATAATCACACCACCCTCCTTTCTACTTGGAGGGCTTTTATTACATCCCTCCTTTTTCAGAAGGGCCAGCCGCCTACCGTTATGGCAACACCTCATCTCTTTCGAGACTTCTTTATTTTATCATGTTTCATTCTGTTGCGCAAGAACAAATGTTCGATTATTT
>JBJELZ010000128.1:0-4054 GCA_051879415.1 Lachnospiraceae bacterium | reverse complement strand
TTCTTTATTTTATCATGTTTCATTCTGTTGCGCAAGAACAAATGTTCGATTATTTACGGGCGTTTATTGTGCCATGGGGACACTCCATGTGACAGAGGGACACTCCTCGTGACAGAGGGACACTCCTCGTGACAAAAGGAACGTCCCCAAAACGCCTTGACAAGTATACCCTAAGTGTGTATATTGAATATATACAATAATTAATTATTTGTTGGACAAAGGAAACAGATATGGATATTATTATTAGCAACAGCTCCGGTGTGCCGATTTATGAGCAGATTGAAGAGCAGATCAAAAGTCAGATTATGATGGGAGAGCTGACAGAAGGAGACGTCCTTCCTTCCATGAGAGTGTTAGCAAAAGAATTGAAAATTAGTATTATCACAACAAAAAGAGCCTATGAAGATCTGGAACGTGACGGTTTTATTGAATCCGTTACGGGAAAGGGCAGCTTTGTCAAGGGAATCAATAGCGATATGTTAAGGGAAAATATGAAATTTGCCATTGAGGAACTATTGGAAGCAGCCGTAGATAAAGCACTTCTTGGTAAAGTGTCCTATGAAGAATTAAGTGAAATGCTAAAACTTTTGTATGAAGAAAAAAATAAATAAGGAAAGTCAGCGAGGAAACAGATATGGAAGAGATAAAGAATGTCATAGAACTAAAAAATGTCACCAAAGATTATGGGGATTTTACATTAGACAAAATCAGTTTTTCCGTACCGGAGGGCTCTGTGTGTGGATTTATCGGACAAAACGGTGCCGGTAAAACGACAACCATTAAATTGATTTTGGATGTGATCGGGGCTGATGAAGGGGAGATATTTTTATTTGGCCAGAACATAAAAAATGACAGTGCAAAGCTTCGGGAAGATATCGGCGTTGTGTTTGATGAAATGGGATTTCATGAATTCATGACCGGAAAAGATATTAATATCATGATGAAGAATATTTATAAGAATTGGGATGAAAAAATCTTCTTTGACTACATGAAAAGATTTTCTCTCCCTCTGAAGAAAAAATGTGGCGATTTTTCCCGGGGTATGCGAATGAAACTGCAGATCGCAGTGGCCCTTTCCCATCATGCCAGACTGCTGATTATGGATGAACCTACCTCCGGACTGGATCCGATTGTGAGAAATGAGATGCTTCAGATTTTCCGGGAATTTGTCATAGAAGAGGATCATACCATTTTGTTGTCTTCGCATATTACAGGGGATCTGGAAAAGCTGGCTGATGAAGTGGTATTTATCAATGGCGGAAAGATTGTCCTTGCAGGAAATAAGGATGAGATTCTCGAAAAGCACGGACTTATGAAATGCAGAAAGGATGAAACAGAGCAAATCAGTAAGTCCCTGATTGTGAACACACAGCCCGGTTTGTTTGGCGTAGAAGTTCTAGTCAATGACAGAAAGGCATGTGAAAAGCTTTATCCGGGAATGGTTATTGAGCCGGCATCCTTAGAGGATATTATGCTGTTCTATGTGAATCAGAATACGACAGAGATAGAGAACACAAAAAATGTTACCGGAGAAGAGAGGTGAGCACATGAAAGGACTGATCATAAAAGACCTTATGTGTCTTAGAAAACAACTGATTATCTTTTCCTATGTGGTGATTGCTGTTCTGGTGATTTCCGTCATGTTTGTATTAAGTGCCCGCTTTGGTAATATCGCTCTGGCGAATGAATCAATGATGCTGGAAAATAATATATCCTCCATCGATATCAAAAATCTTTCCACCTGGGCATTGATCCTGTTTATGCTGCTCCCGGTTGCCATGGTAGGTGATGTTGCAACCTTGTTTACAGCAGACGGAAAAGCCGGATTTGCCAATGTATCTGCCGTAATGCCGCTTCCCATCTCCCGGAGAGTGCTGGCAAAATATTTGACGGTTACTGTGATGTTTGGAATTGGCGTATGCGTGGATCTTGTCATTGCGTTCATCCTTTCGCGTCTTACGGATATCATTTCCTTTTCGGATTTTTGTGGAATCATTATTTCGGCAGCCAGTCTGATGAGTATTTACGGTGCTTTGGTGATTGTATTCTGCTTCCTCTATGGCTATGGAAAAGAGGACTATGCCATCCTCAGTACCTGTGTTCTCATGGTTGCTACTATCATTATTGTTAATTTGGACAGGATAAAAAGCTTATTTGCTGCCACGGGAGAAGATGCAGAGGAAAAATCATCGGCTGCCTTTGATTACTTTATGAATTTTTTTAAGCAGAAATTTTATATCCTGCTCCTGGCTGCGGTCATCACAATGGTGATTTCTTATTTTGCTTCGCTGTGGATTGCAAAGAGAAAGAGAGGTGTTGTGTAATGGCCGGATTATTATACAAAGATTTTGTTTCCATCGGAGGCAAAAAAATAACATGGATCTTCCTTGGCCTTACCTTGGTTTATATTGTCCTTCGTGTGGCATTTCCCGGAACGGCGGAAATTGCTGCATTTATGGCAATAACGGAAACCGGGGAGAAGGTTAGTATTCTGGACAGTTTCTTTGCCATAGGACTGGGATTTTTCCTCATCGCTGTTGTTGGATTGATAAATGGATGGATTGGGAAGCTTGTAGAAGGTGATGATAAAAATAAAATCCGGGGATACATCGGTGCACTCCCGCTGGATCCGCATGCCTATATTGCGTCAAAATATATTTTTATCGGTATTGCATCGTATGTTTTCTTATCCCTTGCATTTATCTGGCAGATTGCCACCAATGCCTTTTGCGGAAAGGGATTCTCTCAGGAACTGATTGGAATGATCGGGGGAATGATCCCAACATTTATTTATCTTGGATTGCTTCTGGCTGCAATCGAACTTCCGATGTTTTTGATTTTTGGAAAAGAGAAGGCAACGCTGATTAAAATAGCCATCCTAATGCTTCTTGCTTTTGGCATCATCGGCTTTGTTTTCTTCGGAGACCTTAGGTGGCTGGAATCCCATCTGAATGTGGAAGTGTTTATGAAATGGTATGATAGCCACACCTTTAAAGTGGCATTATGGAATGTAATGACACCGGTAATCGTGCTGGCCCTTTATGCTTTGTCTTATCGTATTGCCTGTCATTTTGCGAAAGATCGGTGGAAGAACAGGTAGTTATATTTGCAGAGCCCCTCAAGAGTTGAGGAATTTAGGGAGTGAATGGAGAGAGTATTATTATGGATCGAAAATTAGAAACAAAACGACTTCTTATCTATCTGGTGTTATCCTTTGGACTGACGTGGATCATTTTCTTTACATTTATTCTGACAGGACATAAATGGGACGGTACCAATCCGGCATTAGAATCCTTTTCGGCACTTGGTATGCTGGTACCCTTCCTGGCACATATTCTGACAAGAATGATAACGAAGGAAGGATTTGCCATGACAGGGGAGGATTCCCTGATGTTAGGAATATCTTTCAAGAAGAAAAAATGGATTTATTATCTGTTTGCCATGTTTGTTCCATGGATTTATTTTGAAGCCTGGCATGCACTTGTACTTCTGTTTTATCCGGAAATATATGATCCGTCTTATTACAAGGTTTATGGAATCGAAAAAAATCTCATCTGGCTTATGCCCATTAATGCAATTATCAGCGGATCGGTTGTATCCTTTGCTGCCTTAGGGGAAGAGGGTGGCTGGCGGGGATACATGATGCCGAAGCTCATCAAGCTGATGGGAATGCCCAAAGCGGTCATTATTGGTGGTATCATCTGGGGCTTGTGGCATGCACCGCTAACCTGTGTTGGACATAATTATGGGACGGATTACCCCGGATTTCCCTATCTGGGGATACTGCTTATGTGTGCAGAATGTATCTGTATGGGAGTGATGCTTACCTATATTACCGTAAAGAGCGGTTCAATCTGGCCGGCGGCCATTATGCATGCTGTGAACAATGCAAATCCGAGCATTCTGGCATTTTTTACGAATATGGAAAAAGCAGGGGAGGTTATACCCAATCCCATGATAGCCTATGTATTGAATCTGATTCCCTTGAGTATACTTGCTTTGGGGACGTTCCTTTTGTCACGATACTGGGGTCAAAAGGTTAACATCAAATGAG
>JBJELZ010000127.1:0-10393 GCA_051879415.1 Lachnospiraceae bacterium | reverse complement strand
GGATAATGTTATCATAAAAAAGTGGATTTGTGGATAAAACTACGGAAACTCAAGAACCTATTATTATGTTTCACGTTCGATAAAATAGTGATATGATAAGGAGAAAAAGAAAAAATAGTTAAAAAGTTGAAGACTTTTTTTCTGCTGAATCGTTATTACAAATAAAGAATATTATGTGAAAAGGAAGGGAACAGCATGGCTGCTTTGATTGAAATCCGAGACATGCATAAGATCTATAATCCCGGTGAAAATGAGGTCCGTGCATTGGATGGGATTGATCTTACCATTGACCGGAATGAATTTGTGGCGATTATTGGGCAGTCCGGATCCGGTAAATCGACCCTGATGAATATGCTGGGGTGCCTGGATGTGGCGACCAGCGGACAATACATATTAAATGGGGAAGATGTATCTGATCTTACGGATGATGAATTGTCGGATATCAGGAATAAGGAAATCGGATTTATTTTTCAGGGATTTAACCTGATTGCCAACCTGACGGCATTTGAAAATGTTGAACTTCCTCTGATCTATCGTGGCGTCGGGGCAAAGGAGCGAGAAAGATTGTCGGAGGAGGCGTTGGAAAAGGTCGGCCTGGGGCATCGTATGGATCATAAGCCCTCCGAAATGTCCGGCGGGCAGCAGCAGCGCGTTGCCATTGCAAGAGCCATTGCACAGGCACCGCCAATTATTCTTGCAGATGAACCAACCGGTAATCTGGATTCCGGTTCCAGCGAGGAAATTCTTGGAATATTAAAAAAACTGCATCAGGAGGGCAGAACAGTCATTATCATTACCCATGATAATGATATCGCCAGACGTGCTGACAGGGTGATCAAGATTCGTGATGGAAGGATAGAGTCCGACACGGGAAAAATCGGTAAGGAACGAGAAGCAACAGAAACGATAGAAGTGACAGAAACAATAGAAAGCTCTGAAACGATAGAGAATGTGGAAAATATAGTGGAGACAGGGGAATATAAAGGAGAGTAGAAATGGCAGAGAAAAAGAAAAAGAACCGCAAAAAGAAAAAGATTATAAAATGGATTATCCTTGGAATTCTTGCAGTATTTGTAGTTGGCATAATGATTATGAATTCCATGGCAGGAGACAGTAATGTCCAGATGGTAACAAGCGCTACAGTAAGCAGTGGACAGATTACTTCCACGATTGCCACAAGCGGAACAGTGGAAAGCGAGACGACCAGGACCTACTATGCAGATACATCACTGAAGGTTGCAGAGGTGAATGTGAAGGCAGGAGATATTGTGTCTGCCGGAGACAAATTGATTGAATTTGATGAGGACGATATCATGCAGTCCATTACAGAGATTACGCTTTCGTATGATTCGGACAATTCCAGCTATCTTGCAAGGATTGAGAACAACCAGCAGAATCGTGCAGACTACAATCAGGCACAGGCAGATGTTGCAAGCTATGAGACACTGATTGATGAGCAGGAGGAGTATATCAGAGGGCTGCAGGAAGGAATTGAGCAGGAGCGGCAGGACCGGCAGTCAGCCATTGCTTATGAGATGGAAAATCTGAACATCCAGAATCTTTCCTATCAGAGAGAGCAGGAAAAACTTGCAAGGCGGGCAGATGTTGTGAATGACCCCCAGGCAAGGGATGAATATGAATATTACGGAAAGCTGATTATGTCCAATAATATGCGTCTGCAGCAGCTGCAGACGGAAAGCACGCTGCTTCAGGATTTCGAAGCATCGGATAATAAAGACGAGCTGTTACGGATTGCACAGGAAACCTTAAGTGATCTGCAGACCCAGTTAAGTACTTCCAAAGCAGAGCGTGATGCCGCAGAAAATGCCATTATGAACAGCAATGAGGTTGCATCACTGGATTCAGGCAATGAACTGCTGGATTTGCAGACTGCAGAGAAACTGGAACGTCTGGAAACTGCGTTGAATGGAATTACTGCAGAATTTGACGGTATTGTTACATCGATCAGTGTTACAGAAGGAGCACGTGTAGGGGAAGGAACGGTGCTGATTACAGTCCAGTCCAGTGAAGAGATTGTTTTACGATTTGGCGCAAGTAAATATGATCTGGAGGATCTTGCGGTTGGACAGAAAGCAGTTGTTACGATTACAGGAAAGGAATATGAAGGCGAGCTGACCCATATTGATCATATGGCAACAACAAATGCTTCCGGTACAGCTGTTGTTATGGTGGAAGTGACGATCTTAAATCCGGATGAGAATATTTATCTTGGAATTGACGGTAAAATCCGAATCACGACTGCAACGGCCGAAGATGCCCTTCTTGTTCCTGTAGAGGCAGTGAATACAGACAGGACGGGAGATTTCTGCTACGTCATTGAGGATGGAGTGGCAAGAGTTCGTTATGTGACAACCGGAATTTCATCAGATACGGAAATTCAGATTTTGGAAGGCCTTTCGGAAGGGGAGGAAGTTATTACAATGGTTTCCGGTGGTCTTGCAGACGGAGTTCCTGTTGTTGTCATGAATAGTGATATGACAGAAATTGCAGAAACAGAGTAGAAGACATTGAAGTGATATTATCACAAAAAAGATATGGAGTATAACTATGGCGCAGTTAAAGGAATATGTAAAGCTGGCATTGATGAATATCCGCTCCAATAAGGTGCGTACGTTTCTGACAATGTTAGGTATCATTATCGGCGTTTCCTCCGTTATCCTGATTATATCAGTCGGTAACGGAATCAAGGCTTCGATCAATGGAACACTAAGTGATATTGCAGGTGGACAGATTTATATTCATTCAGAAAAGGATTCCGAAGATAAGGAGTATATTGAGTTTACTATGGATGATCTGGATGTCCTGCAGGAAAAAGTGGAAGGTGTTAATGGAATCACACCTATGGAAGCTTATTATGGAGAAGCTTCCAGTCAGAAAGGAACATTTACAACATATGCTTATCTTGGTTCGGAAAGCATGGAATATTACTTTAAGGATCCGCTGCTATACGGCAGATATTTTACCAGAGAGGAAATGGAAGCATCCAAGCCGGTTTGTATTCTGCTGGAGCAGAGTGCGGTAAATCTTTTCGGTACCGCAGATGTGGTAGGAATGACAGTGGAGCTGACTTTTTGGGGACAGGTCAGGGATTTTACCATTATAGGTGTCAGAAAAGATAATCAGTCTGCCATGTATAACATGATGTATATGTATGATGATGTGGAATTGGAAATGCCGATTACTACATTTTATAATATGGTTGGATTTGACCAGGATATGACATTCACTTCCTTTTATATATTTAGTGATATGCTTGCAGATACTAACCAGATCACGGCACAGACCATATCAATTCTGGAAGCAAGACATAATTGCCGGGGAGAAAACCGGATTCAGGTTGAAGATTTTAATTCTTCCATGGAACAGGTCAACAGTGTACTGGACATGATCACAGTATTTGTGGCATTTGTGGCGGCGATTTCCCTGCTGGTTGGTGGTATTGGTGTCATGACAATCATGCTCGTATCCGTAACGGAACGGACAAGGGAAATCGGAATCAGAAAGGCACTTGGTGCCAAAACCGGTTCTATTATGTTCCAGTTTTTGTGTGAATCGGCTATTATTACCCTGATTGCCGGGGTAATCGGTATTGCCATTGGATATGCCGGAGCGGTTGCAGCAGGAAAGCTGATTGGTTTTGAAGCAACGGTTTCTATACCGACGGTGCTGGGTGCAAGCCTGTTTTCTTCTGCTGTGGGAATCTTTTTTGGAATTTATCCGGCAAGACATGCGGCAAAGTTAAGCCCGATTGAGGCATTGCGGCACGAGTAGAAGCAGTTTTTATATAATGATATGGGTGTTAAAAGTCTATTTGAAAATTTGATTTGCCATATTGCATAATATTGATTGATGAAGCAGAGTGTTGAAACAGAGTGTTTTCATTCCTATGCGCTCGTTTTCACAGCGCAAAATGTCATGAAAACATTCTGTTTCAACATTCTGTTTTTATACAAAACGCCATGTGGGATCATGGAAACGGACTTTTGACATAATATTAAGAATTGCTTTTAAGAGAAATTCCTGTTATGATATAATGAACGCAAGCAATGAGCATTGCATGCGACATCTTCCATCTGACTACGTCATGCGTGCATGAAATGTAGTCAGATGGAAGATGTACGCATATAGTGCGAAGCACGTACACCGAGATGAAATCGAGGTGTGCAATGCGAGCAAACGGTCTGCGAAGCAGGCATTTATAGAAAGCTGGTGGAGAACGGTGACAGAAAACAACGTTGCTATTGAGGAAAATAAGGAAACCACAGAGCCGGTAACAGCTATGGAAGAAAATCACGAGGATGTTGAAAATAGTAAGGAAATAAGCGTGGATGTCACGATGAATGCAAAGGTTTTGTATGATTATCTGCTCAACCATGCGTATTCCGGTTCTTCAGGTATTTTGGGAACCTGCTTTGGATTCTTAGGAATCATCTTTTTCATGAAAACGCAGTTTCCGCTTTATCTGATCATGGGATTGATTCTGATTTTTTATCTTCCGGTGAATTTAAGATACCGGGCTGCAATGCAGATGCAGGCAACAGAGGAATTTAAAAAGCCGTTGCATTATTGCGTAAATGAGAAGGGAATTACAGTATCCCAGGACGAGCAGAGCCAGTGTGTTGCGTGGGAGAATTGCCTGAAAGCAGTTTCTACCAAAAAAAGTATTATTGTTTATACCGGGAAACAGAATGCAACCATATTCCCAAGGGCTGATCTGGGGGAGTATACGCCGGCATTAATTGCGGTTATTGGAGAAAATATGGATCCCAAGCGGGTCAAAATCCGATATTAATAGGGCAGGGTTTGTCACATGTTTGTAATAGAGACAACTGATCAAAAGGAAACATTAACCGTTGGTGAACAGCTCGGAAAGAAGGCAGAGAGTGGAACGGTCATCTGCGTAGATGGAGATCTTGGCGTTGGAAAAACAGTTCTGGCGCAGGGGATTGCCAAAGGTCTGGGAGTAAAAGAACCTGTGGTGTCACCAACCTTTACCATTGTACAGGAATATCATGACGGAAGAATTCCGTTTTATCATTTTGATGTTTACCGAATAGAAGATCCGGATGAAATGTATGAGATAGGATTTGAGGAATATTTTTATGGAGACGGTGTCTGTATGGTGGAATGGTCAGAACTGATTGCAGAGCTTCTTCCGCCGGAAAGCATTCATGTTACAATCAGAAAAGATTTGAAGCAGGGACCGGATCACAGAATTATATCAATAGAAGGCATTGAGAAAAGTAAGTTGTCTGATAACGACGAATAAGAGACAGACCGGAAAGGGCAGTTGTTTATATGAAGATCATAGCATTAGACAGTTCGGGACTGGTGGCGAGTGTGGCCATTTTGTGTGACAATGATCTGGTCGGGGAATATACCATTAATCATAAAAAGACACATTCCCAGACATTATTACCGATGCTGGATGAATTAAAGCAAATGACAGAGCTGGAACCGGAGAGCGTGGATGCCATCGCAGTGGCAGGAGGCCCCGGCTCCTTTACAGGCTTAAGAATCGGTTCTTCGACAGCGAAAGGACTGGCGTGGACGCTGAATATTCCGGTTATTTCAGTTCCGACACTGGAAGCCATGGCATATCATTTTTACGGTTCCGATAAACTGATCTGTCCGATTATGGATGCAAGACGCAGCCAGGTTTACTGTGGAGTATATATATTTATTAAAAATACAAATCAGCAGGCACAGCAGGGAGGCGGTAGCTATCAGCTTTGCGAAGTAAAAGCATCCTGTGCTATTGGAATAGAGGAATTGATTGAGGAATTAAATGGGCTGGGAAAGGAAGTCATCTTTTTAGGAGATGGTGTACCGGTATATCAGGATAGGATTGCCGGACTGATGACAACATCCTATGTGCTTGCACCGGCACACTGTAACAGACAGCGTGCAGCAAATGTAGCGGCACTGGGCGCTGTATATTACGCAGAAGGAAAATACCAGTTGGCGGCAGAGCATGCACCGGAATATTTCCGTCTGTCCCAGGCGGAAAGGGAACGACTGGAAGCAGAAAAAGGAGAACAGACAACATGCTGATACGCCCTTTGCAGGAAAAAGATCTGGATCAGGCTGCTGCATTGGAAGCACAGAATTTCAGTTGTCCATGGAGTCGGCAGGCATTTGCAGATGCTCTTAAGAAGGAATACTATCTTTATCTTGCAGCGGTTGCAGAAGATGAGACACTGCTTGGCATATGCGGACTGATCCGCTCTTTTGATGAAGGAGAGATTACCAATGTTGCTGTTTCAGACAAAGCAAGAAGATGTGGAATAGCATATCAGATGTTGACGGAGCTGATGCGGCAGGCACAGGAAAAGGGAATCCGTGCATTTACACTGGAGGTCAGAAAAAGCAATGCTCCGGCGATAGGTCTTTATCAGAAGCTGGGATTTGTGCCGGAGGGAATCCGTCCGGGATTTTATGAGGCTCCGGTAGAGGATGCTGTGATAATGTGGAAACGCTGACACATTTTACCTCTAGGATTGGCAACTTTTAATAATTATAATAAATACGTAAATCGTGAAAAGAGGAGGAAGCGTATGCGTGTTTATTCTGAACAGAACAAGGATGAGTTGATCGCCGTAAAATGTAACGCCTGCGGAAAGAAACTATTGGTTGAGCATGGAATTGTCAGGGAAGGAATTTACTCCTGCCGTGAAAAATTTGGCTATTTTTCCAATAAGGATGGACAAGTACACAGCTTTGACCTGTGTGAGTCCTGTTATGATAAAATGACCGGGGAATTTCAAATCCCGGTAGAAATAGAAGATGCCAGAGAATTATTGTAAAATCAGGAAGGTTAAATAAATGTTAGACATTTGTCTTCTGGGAACCAGCGGGATGATGCCGTTGCCGGGCCGGTGGCTGACAGCCATGATGGCACGGTTTCAAGGAAAGAGCATATTGATAGATTGTGGCGAAGGAACGCAGATTGCGATGAAAGAAAAGGGCTGGAGCCCGAATCCGATTGACGTGATCTGCTTCACGCATTATCATGCGGATCACATCAGTGGTCTGCCGGGGATGCTGCTGACCATGGGGAATGCGGAGCGGAAGGAACCTTTGCTGATGATCGGACCGAAAGGTCTGGAGCGGGTTGTCAATGCGCTTCGTGTGATCGCACCGGAGCTTCCCTTTGAGATCAGGTTCCGGGAGCTAAAGGACGCAGAGGAACGGATTGATTTTGATGGATTTTATATTCAGGCATTTAAGGTAAATCACAATATTGTCTGTTATGGATATAGTATTGTAGTAGAACGAAAAGGAAAATTTGATGCAGCACATGCCAAAGAACTGGGCATTCCGTTGATGTACTGGAATCGTCTGCAGCATGGAGAAATCATCAGGGACGGAGAGGTTACCTATACACCGGAGATGGTTATGGGACCGGACAGGCGAGGATTGAAGGTTACGTACTGTACAGATTCCAGACCGACAGAGAGCATTGTATCGAATGCAAAGGAAGCAGATCTGTTTATCTGTGAGGGGATGTATGGTGAGACAGATAAACTGGATAAGGCAAAAGCGTATAAGCATATGACATTTTATGAGGCTGCCGAAATGGCAAAGAAGGCAGAGGTCAAGGAAATGTGGCTGACACATTACAGCCCTTCTTTGATCCGTCCGGAACCTTATATGGCAGCTGTAAGAAAGATATTTCCCCATGCCAGGGCAGGCAGGGATGGCAGATCAGTAGAACTTCTGTTTGATGAAGACTGATCCTGGAAAGGATGGAACCATGAGCCGTAAAGGCGGGATGAAAACAATTATTATAATGCTGGTAATGGTAGGGCTGATCGTCGGCTACTATCTTTATTTGTCGTCCCGTACGGAAGATGGTCTGCCAAAGGATGAAGAACAGATCGTTGAGGAAATGACACCGGTACAGGAACTTTTGGTCAGGGCAGATTACCGGGAATATCCGGCGACACCTGTTCAGGTATTGAAATACTATAATGAGATTACATCCTGCTTTTATAATGAAGAATATTCAGAGAATGAACTGGATCAGCTTGCTTTGCTGGCAAGATCATTATATGATCCGGAGCTGGTAAGGAATCAGACACAGGAGGATTATCTTAGCAAGCTAAGAGATGATATTGCTACTTTCAAGGCAGGGAATATAACCATTTACAATTATTCCATAACACCGGCAACGGATGTGGAGTATTTTGAATATGAGGGTTATGAATGTGCCAGATTGTATTGTATTTATAGCTTGAAATCCGGAACTATTTATCAAAGCTCCAAGCAGGTATTTATTATGCGTAAGGATAATGAAGGACATTGGAAGATTCTTGGATTTGATCTTGTAAAAGAAGAGGATGAAGAATAAAAATGAATGATACATTGATTTTGGCAATAGAAAGTTCCTGCGATGAGACAGCGGCAGCGGTCGTGAAAAATGGAAGAACGGTTCTGTCCAATGTGATTGATTCGCAGATTGCCGTACATACATTATATGGTGGTGTTGTTCCGGAGATTGCTTCCAGAAAACATATGGAAAAAATCATTCAGGTAATTGAGGAAGCATTAAAGCAGGCGGAGGTGACATTAAAGGATATTTCGGCAATTGCCGTAACCTATGGTCCCGGTCTTGTCGGGGCTTTATTAGTCGGTGTATCTGCAGCCAAAGCAATTGCATTTGCATCAGGGCTTCCGCTCATCGGCGTCCATCATATAGAAGGACATATCAGTGCTAATTATATTGATCATCCGGAGCTGCAGCCACCGTTTCACTGTCTTGTAGTGTCCGGAGGACATACTCATCTTGTAAAAGTGAGTGATTACGGATGCTATGAAGTACTGGGAAGAACCAGAGATGATGCGGCAGGAGAAGCATTTGACAAAGTTGCACGTGCCATCGGACTGGGATATCCGGGAGGGCCTAAGATAGACCGCCTTTCCATGGAAGGTAATCCTGAGGCGATTGCATTTCCAAGGGCAAAAACAGAAGGGTCTGTATATGATTTCTCTTTCAGTGGATTGAAATCTTCAGTATTAAACTATCTGAATTCCTGTGAAATGAAAGGGGAGACGGTAAACCGTGCAGATGTTGCAGCATCTTTCCAGAAGGCAGTCATAGATGTACTTGTGGAACATTCCATGGAAGCGTTGAAAGGAACCGGAGAAACCAGCTTTGCGATTGCCGGGGGCGTTGCATCCAACCAGCATCTCAGGGAAGCCATGCAGCAGGCATGTGAGGAAAGAGGGATTACATTATACCGTCCGGCACCTGTTTACTGTACAGATAATGCAGCCATGATCGGCGCTGCGGGATATTATGAATTTAAGAAAGGCATTCGCCATGGCTGGGATCTGAATGCTGTTCCGAATCTGAAACTGGGAGAACGTTTATGAGTAAATGTACGGCAATTGTCCTTGCTGCAGGAAGAGGAAAACGGATGCAGTCGAAAACACCCAAGCAGTATATGCTCTTAGATGGAAAGCCTGTTCTGTATTATAGTCTGAAAGCAATGGAAGACAGTATAATAGATGAAATTGTTCTTGTAACTTCAGGGGACGATATTTCCTATTGCAGGACAGAGATTGTTGAAAAGTATCAATTCAAGAAAGTTGCGGCTGTGGTAGAAGGCGGGGCTGAGCGTTATCATTCTGTTTTTCAGGGAATCCGTGCAGCAAATCCGTGCGACTATCTTTTTATCCATGACGGGGCAAGACCTTTTCTGACACAGGACATTTTGAATTCTGCCTATGAGTGTGTTAGCAAATACAATGCCTGTGTAGTGGCAGTACCGGTTAAGGATACAATTAAACAGGTGGATGATAAAGGTGTAGTGACCAAAACATTAAAGAGAGAGGAACTTTATCAGATCCAGACTCCGCAGGTGTTTCGGTTTGACTTAATCAAAGAAGCATATGAAGAACTGATTGTAAAAGAAGAGGAAGTGAAACAGAGAGGGATCAGCATTACTGATGATGCTATGGTATTAGAGACGATGCTGGCTCATCAAGTCAGAATCACTGAGGGATCCTATACAAATATTAAAATTACGACCCCTGAGGATATCTGCATTGCAGAGAGCATTATAAAATTTTATTTTTAAGATTTATTTTTTGAAAAAATTGTTGACATGGGAATAACCTTTTGATATGATAACACTTGCGTCAAAGAAAGACGAATGTATTGGAGAGGTATCGAAGCGGTCATAACGAGGCGGTCTTGAAAACCGTTTGCCTTCACGGGCACATGGGTTCGAATCCCATCCTCTCCGCTTTTATCTACCGACAAAAGCATAAAATCAATATAGGTTTTATACGAACCGGTTTATGGAGAAGTACCCAAGCTGGCCGAAGGGGCTCCCCTGGAAAGGGAGTAGGTCGTTAATAGCGG
>JBJELZ010000126.1:0-10427 GCA_051879415.1 Lachnospiraceae bacterium | reverse complement strand
GGATGTGGATTCCCTCGACTGGAAGGATTACGGCGTTGATTCCATCATCAATACAGTCTGCAATCATAAACATCTGGGTAACGGCTCCATCATCCTCTGCCATAACGGTTCCAAATATACAGCACAGGCTTTGGATACCCTGATTACCAATCTGAAAGCACAGGGCTATGAGTTCGTCAAACTGACAGACCTGATCTATACGGACAATTATTATATGGACCATGAGGGACGGCAGCACCCTCAGCAATAAATGTTTACCACTAAAAAAGTGGCGTCAGGAATCTTCTGACGTCACTTTTACATTGACAGCCTTCTATTTTGCCCGGTCTATTCTGTGAAGAATCCAGACCCTTGACATAAATACATCTATCGTAGTACCACAGTATTCACACATTTTTTTGCCCATATGGATCGGTGCACCACAGTTGGGACAATGAACTGCATAATACATCATATCCGGATCATCCACCATTGCTTCCACGTCCTGCACATAGATCAGCTCCATATCATATCTGTGCTGTTCCTTTCTGCGCTGTACATTCATTCTGGCATCCGGACAGGTCTTGGAATAATAATACTCCACCGATGACTGGACCTTAATTTTACATTTGACAGGATCCTTGACATATCTTGCAATCTCTGTTCTGTGAATCTTAAGTTCATCAAAGGTTTCCCTGATATCATGCTCCATATTTTCATCAATCTTTAATCTGGTCTGCTGCTTTAAGATCTCCGGTGCATCCTCCAGATATTTGATACTGTTATGTTCAATTGCCTCCAGATAAGCCCTCAAATACTTCTCGCAGGTCTGCTGCCACTGCGGCCAGTTAAATCCGGGAAAATCAGCATTGATACGCGGAAGCTCCAGCCCCGTCATCCCGGATACAGATTTTGGATTGTTGGCGACCTCCAACTCCTGCTGTTTAAATCCCTCTATAATATCAGAGGTTCCAAAAGCCATGCGTGAAACCTCTCTGACCTTGTGCACCACATATCCTACTGTACCCACCACGGCAATCCCTACAATAATTAAAAGAATTCCTATGATGTTCCCCATTTTCTATTCCTCCTGTAATTTTCTGAACTACCGCAGAAGTTTTTTTGCTGCCCAGCCAAAATAAATTCCTAACGGAATTAACGGTAATGCTTCTATCAGATAGGACAGATAATACCTGTCAAATCCAAATTTCCGTTCCATATAAGCCCCATAAACCAGATATCCTGCTGCCCCAAGGCAAAGCAGCATTGCAAGGATTGCAACAATTCCTACTCTCAGACAATGTTTTCTGATACAAGCCTTATCGGCAAAGGAATCCGGTCTTCTTTCCTCATAAGGTTTTCGCCACACATAACAGTTACCCGTTTTTCCAAGATATTCCCAGCCCTTTTCAACAATGGTCTCCATATACAATACCTTCGGAAGGGCTGTAACATCAACCACATAACGGTATTTCTTCGGTTCCGTCTGTATAAATTCAAAATAGAAAAATCCCATTTGACCAATCGGCGTAACATGATACCCGTCTCTCGAACAATTTTCCAAAAATTCCTCAAGGTCACCCGGCTTTATATATTTACAGGATGCAAACCATTTTTTCATAAATGCCCCCAACCCTTTCTCTCAAAGCATTATCCCTATGGATCATTGCAGAATATGTCTCTATTATATACTATTTTCCACTTCCTGTCCTAAATAAATTGCAATTCTTTTTCAATTGTGGGAAAATATTTTTAAAATAAGATTCAGGAGGATATTCCATGATTGAAGCAAAACATCTTACCATGATATACGGTAATTCCTTTAAATCGGTTGACGATCTTTCCTTTTCCATCGGGAAGGGTGAAATCGTCGGCTTTGTCGGGCCCAATGGTGCAGGAAAAACAACTGTTATAAAAATGCTGACCGGTATTCTAAAACCGGTAGAAGGGACTGCCTCCATCAATGGTTTTGATATTGTAAAAGATCCATTTCCGGCAAAACAATCCTTTGCCTATGTAGCTGACAATCCGGATATTCTGCTGCAGTTAACCGGTATCGAATATATCAATTTCATAGCTGATATCTATGGTGTCCCTAAGGATCAGCGCAAGGACCGCATCTTAGAACTTTCTGAGCGCTTTGGCATCACCAATTCACTGACAACAAGCATGAAAGAATATTCCCATGGAATGCGTCAAAAGCTGATGATTATTGCAGCACTGATCCATAATCCTCCTGCCTGGATTCTTGATGAGCCCATGACAGGTCTTGATCCCTCTGCCGCCTATGAATTAAAACAGATGATGCGTGAGCATGCTGCCCAGGGCAACTGTGTGCTTTTCTCGACCCATGTCCTTGAAGTTGCGGAAAAGCTCTGCGATAAAATCCTTGTCATAAACCATGGAAAAGAACTTTATCAGGGTACACTTGAGGATCTTCAGGCCGGATATCCCGATCAGGATCTGGAACAGATTTTCTTACATATGACCGGCAGCCGAACAAACGATAATAAGGAGGATACCTCCCATGCATAATGCCTACGCCTTATTCCGTATTCTGATGAAAAACTCCGAAATGAAGCTGCCAAAAGAGGGAACACGCGGCACTGCTTACCTTTCTCTTGGCATGATCGCATTGTGCTGCATCATGCTCCCCTGCTGTTTCGTAGTAGGATTTGTAAGTTATATTATGACAGAAGCACTGACTGCGGCAGGCAGCCCCTTAAACGGTCTGCTGGCTGAAATCCATATTATATCTGCTTTTTCTGTGGTCTTTGGTCTTCTGGTAATCTTCAATATCCTGTTTTTCTCTTCCGACCGTGAACACCTTGTACCACTTCCATTTCAAAGTCAGGAAATTCTTGCTGCCAAATTTTTCTATGCCTATTGGGCAGAAAGTATGATGGAGTTTTTGGTACTGCTTAGCATGTTTATCGGTTTTTTTCTTTCCTATGGATGGCATCCTGTCGGCATCCTGACCGGACTGATCGCCACATTTCTGATACCGCTTTTGCCAATGGTATATTGTGCCATCCTTGGTTTAATTATCATGACTCTTTTAAGAAAAGTCAAAACGACTTCTATCTTCCATCATATGTCAACCATCCTTTTGCTGTTATTTGTTGCCCTGTTTCTTTTGTCCTTCCAGGGCATGGGTGGTATTACGGTAGAAAATTATGTAAATTCACTTGCAGACAATTCCAATCTGTTTGTTACAGTGCTGAATAAAATCTTTTATTCTGTTCCGTTCCTAATTTATGCACTGGAGTATAACAGCCTTCCTGCCCTGTTTCTCTGTCTTCTGATCAATCTTCTGTCGGTCATCATCCTCCTGTTTTTGGGAAAATATTTATATCAACCGGCACTATATACTGCAGCTGCCTTGGGAACAAGAAAGAAATCATCCGCTTCTATTGACCGCTATATTGTAAGACGCTCCCATTTTAGCACCTGTCTGAAAAAGGAAATCCGTGTATTGACACGTACCAAAGCCTACTCCGTAAATTGTGTTTTCATAAATTTCTTATGGCCTCTGGCAATGCTGATTTTCCTCTTAACAGGTCAGAAAAAAGAAACCCTTTCCCATCTGATTGAATTATATCAATCCGGCAATGAACGTATCTGTCTGTTTTTTGCTTTGGGCGTTGTTGCAATTACCTTCCTGGCAACAGCCATGAATTCCCTGGCTTCCACTGCCTTTACAAGAGAGGGCGCGCACTTAAGCTTAATCAAATACATCCCTGTTCCTTACCGGACGCAGCTTTATGCCAAAGCAGCCGTAAGCATCCTGTTTACATTTCCATCGATGCTCCTTTTCATCCTGATGACAGGATTGGTACTGCATATTTCTCCTCTTTGGTATCTATACTACAGCCTGCTTTCCCTGGCAGTAATTATCCTGACAACTGTAATCGGTCTACTTCTGGACAGCACCCATCCCCATGACAGCTGGGATGATGAGTACAGCGCCCTGAGAGGTAACTTAAACAGCTTTTTCGACATGGCATTGGTCATGGTAATCTCTATCCTGATTATAACCATCAGTCTGCTGCTCT
This sequence comes from Lachnospiraceae bacterium, assembly GCA_051879415.1. Classification (GTDB taxonomy): domain Bacteria; phylum Bacillota; class Clostridia; order Lachnospirales; family Lachnospiraceae; genus NK4A136. Next base: position 6,393 of record JBJELZ010000126.1, on the reverse strand, counting down.
ATGAATTTACACCACTGGGACTAACTGCATTTCACATTCTTCTGGCAGTCATCCTCTGCCTTGCAGCGGTTTTATCTGTTGTACTGGGAGAAAAAAAGATTATTAGAAATATGGATGCGTTATAAATATAATTCAAAAAGATGCCGGGGCAAAAGTTCTTTTAGAAATTTTTTAATGGCCGAATGCACAAAATAAATTGTTTTCATTCCTATGCGCTAAACGTTACGATGAGCCTCAAAAATCAAAAATCGCGTTCAGCAATGGCTTCCACGATTTTTAGAGTCTCATCTCCACAGCGCATAATGTCATGCAAACAATTTATTTTGTGCATTCGGCCATTTCAAGTTTTTTGAACGAACTTTTGCCCCGGCATCTTGTAAATACTCAGTCTTCCCTCATCCTGCGGTATCGTTGGAACACTTTGTTCATGGGAAGATACAGCAGCAGCATCACAAAGAAATTGCTGATTCCATGAACCAGATCAAATGGAATTCCTGCGATCCACCAGGTAACTGCAGTATGAATGCCACTGGTAAAAATATATACAATAGAACATAAACCACCAAAGCAGAGACCATACAGACCGGAAAAAATGCTCCAAAACCAAACGGAACTCTGTTTCCGGAATAACATGGTAAGCAGAACCAGAAGCGGCCAGATATAGAGATACATAAAAACCCATAGTTGTAACGGCCATATCAGACATTCCACCCCAACAAAGGCAAATGCTGCAACTATACTCTTCCAGCCAAAGGTAAGCGTAAACATAATCAGAAGAAAGGTCACAATCTCCACATTGGGCAGGGAGGAAAGTGCCAGCTTTCCTGCCTCCAATGCAGCGATCATAACACCAAGCTCTGCAATATCTCTTGTACTCCATTTCCTTTTTTCAGGTTTCATCCGCATTCTCCATATCTGCATTTCTGATTCTGAGCTGTTATACCAGAATTGTTTGTCAATTGCGAAACTCATAGTATCATATATAATACAGTACAATATGCATAATAATGCGACATTAGCTGCGTAGCAGGTACGGAGCATGTTATGCATATTGCACTGTGATAAATTTAAATAAAATAGTTTCGCAATTGAATAATACTAACTAATATGTGTAAACTTCATAGACAAAGCTGAATTCATCTCCATCTGCAACCGGCTGGCTGTCAATGCCGTAGTTTCCATACTCGCCATTTACATAGATTATCCAGCATGCCTGATCTGTTTCATAATCTGCTGTCAGGCCGTTGATGCTCTGAATAAAAAATCCATATTCAGAATCTTCGCCCTGAATAGTAAGACCTTCAATTTCTTCTGTTGCTTCCCGCAGATATTCTGCGTCGGTACTAAGTTCATAGACCGTATCTGTCTTTGTATCATCAGTTACAATCACGGTAATATTCTTACTGCCGCTCTGTGCTTTGGGGCCAAACAACACATACACAGCCACCAGGACACCAATGACAGCAATTGCTGCCACAATTGCAACGATGACTCCTTTTCCACTCTTCTTTGTACTTTCTTCCACAACTGCTTCTTCTTTTTTCATTTCTTCAGACATTTTTATTTCCTCCTCGTGATTATTATTTGCATTTGCCTGATTTATGGATATATAAAAAGAGGATTCCCTGCCACAAAACACGCAAAGAATCCCCTGTATCCCTACCCGGATCTATTTGTTCATACAACCAATGCCTCGTGGTCTGGAGCATTGCACTCCTGTATCATAACAGGCAGGTCTCCCGGCTTACAGATCATCACGCTCCGGCTGCCTTCCCGGTTTCCCAGTGGCTCTCTTAGCCGTCCGCTCCCTGTTTACGGTGACGAGATCGCGCAGGACTTCCACCTGCTTCCCTTTTCACCAGTCCCTACTGCCTGCACCATTTTCTCACATGATACATATAATACAGTCGACTGACACCTGATATGTTCTGTATTCTATTTTTAATTCAAAGATGATTATACACGCTCCAGCGCCTGTTGTAAATCCGCAATAATATCTTCCACATTTTCAATGCCGACAGAAAGACGGATCAGATCCGGAGATACCCCGGCTTCCAACAGCTGTTCCTCTGTCATCTGTCTGTGGGTATGGCTTGCAGGATGCAGCAGACAGGTTTTTGCATCTGCCACATGAGTAACAATGGAGATGAATTTCAGGCTGTCCATAAATTCAATGGCCTTCTGCCGTCCACCTTTGACTGCAAAAGAGAGGACACCACAGGAACCCTTTGGCAGATACTTCTCTGCCATAGCATGATATTCATCATCCTCCAGATCAGAGTAATGAACCCATGCAACCTTTTCATTGGCTTTTAAGAACTTCGCTACAGCCAATGCATTGGAACAGTGACGCTCCATCCGCACCGCAAGGCTCTCCAGGCCAAGATTTAAATAAAATGCATTCTGGGGAGACTGAATGGAACCAAAGTCCCTCATCAACTGTGCAGTTGCCTTGGTAATGTATGCTCCTTTTCCAAACCGTTCTGCATAAGTAATCCCGTGATAAGATTCATCCGGCGTTGTCAGTCCCGGGAACTTCTCTGCATGAGCCATCCAGTCAAAATTTCCACTGTCTACAATACATCCACCTACTCCGGCAGCATGTCCGTCCATATATTTGGTGGTAGAATGGGTTACGATATCTGCACCCCATTCAAACGGCCTGCAATTAATCGGTGTTGCAAACGTATTGTCTACGATCAAAGGTACCCCATGCTTATGAGCAACTCTTGCAAACTTCTCAATATCCAGAACAGACACTGTAGGATTGGTAATCGTTTCTCCAAATACTGCTTTGGTATTGGGTTTGAAATATTTCTCCAATTCTTCCTCAGAAATATTCTGATCAACAAAAGTACATTCAATCCCCATCTTTTTCATGGTCGTTCCAAACAGATTATAAGTTCCGCCATACATGGAAGATGATGCGATAAAGTGATCTCCACATTCACAGATATTGAACATTGCATAAAAGTTGGCAGCCTGACCGGAAGATGTCAGCATTGCAGCAACTCCGCCCTCCAACGCACAAATTTTTGCTGCAACCATATCATTGGTTGGATTCTGCAGTCTGGTGTAAAAATACCCGTCTGCTTCCAGGTCAAACAGCTTTCCCATTTCATCGCTGGTATCATATTTAAAGGTGGTACTCTGATAAATCGGTATTTGTCTGGCTTCTCCATTTGCAGGTTCATATCCTGCATGGATACATTTTGTATCAACACTTGTATTCATAATGCTCTCTCTTTCTTTCTATTTTTTCCTGCTTTTAAATATATCACTAGACAATTTCTATTCTAATTATATGAAACAGAGATAAAATTAATGATGGAAGAGACGGATTCCCGTAAATGCCATCGCCATGCCATATTTATTACAGCACTCAATCACTGCATCATCCCTGATGGATCCACCCGGCTCAGCAATATACTTTACACCGCTCTTCTTAGCTCTTTCAATATTGTCACTAAACGGGAAAAATGCATCGGATCCAAGTGCAACATCTGTTGCCTGGTCTAACCATGCACGCTTTTCTTCTGTGGTAAATACTTCCGGTTTTACCTTGAAGATTTTCTGCCATGCGCCTTCTGCCAATACATCCATATATTCATCCCCGATGTAATTGTCAATGGCATTGTCCCTGTCAGCACGTCCGATACCATCAACGAACTGAAGCTCCAGCACCTTCGGGCACTGTCTCAACAGCCAGTTATCCGCCTTGCTGCCTGCCAGTCTGGTACAATGTACACGGGACTGCTGTCCGGCACCGATACCGATTGCCTGTCCACCCTTTGCATAACATACAGAATTGGACTGGGTATATTTTAGAGTGATCAGGGAAATCAGCAGGTCAATCTTTGCAGATTCCGGGATCTCTTTGTTCTCTGTAACTACATTTGCCAGAAGTTCTTCGTTGATCGGCAGTTCATTTCTTCCCTGCTCAAAGGTAATACCGAATACGTCCTTATGCTCAATGGACTCCGGCACATAATTTTCATCGATCTGAATGACATTGTAATTGCCCTTTTTCTTGGAGCAGAGAATCTCCAGTGCCTCCGGTTCATATCCCGGTGCAATCACACCATCAGATACTTCTCTTTTGATGATCTTTGCCGTAGAAACATCACATACATCAGACAATGCAATAAAATCTCCAAAGGAAGACATTCTGTCTGCACCGCGGGCTCTCGCATAGGCGCATGCCAAAGGAGAAAGGTCTCCCAGATCATCTACCCAGTAAATCTTCTTCAGCACATCCGTTAAGGGAAGTCCCACTGCAGCGCCTGCCGGGGATACATGCTTAAAGGAAGCTGCCGCAGGAAGACCTGTTGCCTTCTTCAGTTCCTTTACCAGCTGCCATCCATTAAATGCATCCATAAAATTGATATAACCGGGCTTTCCGCAAAGCACCTGAATCGGAAGTTCTCCTCCGTTATTGCAGAAGATCTTTGCCGGCTTCTGGTTGGGATTACATCCATACTTTAATTCCAGTTCTTTCATTTTTTCAGGTATCCTTTCTTATCATAATTCTTGTTACTGGTTCTTATTTACAATTCTGGTTTCATAATTCTGTGTAGCAATATCAATGTAACGTACAAACAAGGAAACCTTATTATCTTCATTGAGACTGTTCCACAACTGTTCTGTAAATTCATCAATATCATCTACGGTACCAATTAACTTCGGTTCTCCTTCAAAGCTGGGAAGCGGGTTCCCATCACACTGATAGGTATGTATAAAACGTCCCTCTCCTGCTGCAGGATTTTCATATGCAAAGGTATATCTGTTACAGGAAGACGGATCCCCATGATTGCTCTTTAAAATAGACATTGCGAAATTGTAGTTTCCGCCTTCAATATGCATAATACCGGAAATTCTCGGTGTATAGTTTGGTCCGTCCGGCTCAAATTCACGGCTTCTTAAGGACTGTTCAAACGTAAGCTGCTTGTCCATTCCTTCGTAAATGGTATCTGTCTGATCCCCATTGGTTATAATTGTCTTGTTGCCAAGTACTCTGACCGGTGCATAAATGATCAGGCTGGGATCGGTTAACTTGGACGGATCAAATGCCTGTGTCCTAATTCCCTCTCCATCTTCAACAAATACACGATTACGGCTATTCTCACTTCTACCCATGATAAAATAAGCAGTTACTGCTTTTTTTCCATCGGGAGTTTTCCCAATAATAATTCCTCTGCCGGGATAAGCATTTCCTTTTAATTCCTGTACAATATCAAGTTTTTCCATCTGACCAGATCCTTTCTTTTAATAACGTTTTTATTATAAAAAAATATTACACGTTCGTCAATCGTTATGAACCAATCATCATGTCCGATATAAGCCAATCATCACGTCCGGTATCCTTTCAGGATACGGATTCCTTTATGAACCGCTCTGTGAACCAATGACTTATGCGCCTTATCAAAATTGCAGTTTAACAACCGGCAATACATCTTACAGTTCTTTGTGGCAGCCCGGCAGCTGCAGGCGTTCCTGCTTTTCCAGATTTCTTCCGGTTTCTCTTCCTTCACATTGCCGACAGGCGACATGTTAAAGCAGAGTCTTACCTCGCCATAAGGATCGATTCCCATACTTGTATCAGCTACATCGCAGGGAATCTTTGTTACAATCCTGTCCGGATCCTTCAGGAAGGTCCTCATTGCTTCCAACTGCTCATAGGTGTTGTAAATCACGTACCCTTCCTTTTTCAGTTCCATCAGCTGACTGATGATCTCTACACCCTGGGCAGACATCTTCTGATATTGGTCTTTCAAGGCATCCGGCATCCTGTAATGCTCTGTATCATAACATTTATGCTCATAAAAGGAATGAAACGCATCCACATCATCAATGATCTGAAACATAATTCCGGTCAGACCATTCTTTTTGGTAAACTCCGCCAGTGGAATGATTTCCTCCAGATTTTCCGGGAAAATGATGGCTGCAATACTGATATTCAATCTCCCACCCTTTTCTTCCCTGATTTTTTTTAAGGACAAAATGGTCTCCATCGTCTTTTCAAAGGCATCTTTTCTTCCTCTGGAAGTATTGTGGATTTCGGGATCATTAACCGCATTTAAGGAAATGCTGATCGTCTCAATATCAGAATCAACAATCTGCTCTGTCAGGTGTCTTATGGAATACCCATTGGTCATGGACGCAGCATGCAGTCCTAATGATTTTGCATAAGATGCCAGTTCAAAAATATCGTCTCTTAAAAACGGTTCTCCGCCCGAAAACCAGAACGATGCACCCTCGCCAAGCCAATCTCTGATATTTAGAAGGACTTGCTTCCACTCATCTGTTGTTAATTCCTTCCCTATGACGTCTGCTGCAGAGGTATGCCATTTGGAACAGGTAACACACTGTAACTGGCAGCGGTCTGTCAGATCC
>JBJELZ010000125.1:0-2178 GCA_051879415.1 Lachnospiraceae bacterium | reverse complement strand
GCTCAGCTGGATAGAGCGTCTGGCTACGGACCAGAAGGTCGGGGGTTCGAATCCTGTCGCACACGTGTCAAAAAGTCTTGAAAGAAATTTCAAGGCTTTTTTTATTTATCTTAATTTCTCTATAGTCAAAGATTCTTATATCTGTTATAATTGTCTACAGAAGGTTTTTTCAAATAACAGATTAAAAGCAAAAAGCGAAAGGTGGGTAACAATCAATGGCAGAAAATGCATATTATGACCAGATTATGTCACTGAATGGATTGACCGGCTTCAAGGAAGTAATTGAACGCTGGGAACGTTTCAGTGAAAATATCGCCCGTTATCAGGCAAAACAGTCTCTGGTTCTTCCTGATCTCTTATGGGTATCAGACAATGGTATTGACAAAACAACTCTTTTATCTCTTCTTACAAATTATCTGGATACCGCTGAAAATCTGATTGAATTTTACGGTAATGTTAAGTATTTTGAGTATTATCTGGAATATGTTCCTGATAAAAATAATTTCCATGAGATTGAAAAGCTCGCTGAAAAGATTCGTGATGCAGCAGGCTTTAGAAGTGAATATAAAGGCTTATTGTCCATCGAACTGGGTGAATGGGTCGGTCATTTCCATGAGGAAAACTTTATTAATCTCTTAAAGTTCCTTGCCACAGTAGATGATGACATCATGTTTATTTTCAACATCCATAATTATGATCCTGAAGCAGTTGAACAGCTGATGAAGATTCTTGTTCTTTTCTTCCGGATTGAAGTCATTGAAATGAATCTTCCCAACTCTGAAGATCTTGGAATTTACATAAAGAATGAAATTCAGGAATATGGATTAAATCTTGATCCCGAAGCAGAAGAGATGGTCATTGCAACAGTGAACAAGCTTCGTGAGGATCAGTATTTTGCAGGATACCAGATGTTAGACCGGCTGGCTTCTGATATTGTTTATTCTGTATATACTTCCACTCCTCCTTATGACGGAATCGTTACCAAGGGAATGATCAGCGCCTTTGCTCCGGACGGTATCTATGTATCGGAGCTGATCCAGAACAATACACGCATATTCACTGCGCAATATAATATTCAATAAGGAGGAACAGGTCAAATGAGCAGTAATCAGATTAAAAATACACGATATAAAAGCAATACCGGTCAGACAAGATGGGCAAGTGTAGAGGAAATGCAGCGTTCCGCCACAAAGGTCGATTTGTCCGCACCTGTATATCCAACCGGAGGTATTCCGGTTATGTCAGATGGTCACACCGCTTATCTGGATGGACGTGATACACATACCCTGATCTTTGGTGCTACCGGTTCCAAGAAAACACGTTTGTTCTGTATGCCGACTATTAATATGTTTATCCGTGCAGGGGAATCTTTCGTTGTTACGGACCCGAAGGCAGAGTTATATGTCCGTACTGCAGGCTTTGCAAAAGAGCATGGCTACAAAGTTGTTGTATTGAACTTCCGTGATATCGGATATGGTGATATGTGGGATCCTCTTGCTCTTCCCTATGAATATTACCGGACAGGCCGGAAAGATGAAGCCAACAATCTGGTCAACGACCTTGCTGCAACACTTTCCGCACCGCAGAAGGAAAATTCAACCGATCTGCTTTATCCGATGATGGCAGAAGGTCTTTTAACAGCTAATATGTATCTTCTTTTCGAAGCTGCTGCTGCTGAAAATGCTGTTAACTTAAGAAGTCTGACAGCCCTTTGTTCCCAGTCCAGTCTGGAGTCTTTAAAGACCCTGGCCGGAAAAATGAATAACCAGAATACCATCGGTATGTTATTTAAGGGAACACTTCTTGGTGAGAATGAGAAGACGATTTCCTCCATTATGACAGTTCTTTATGGTATGGTTAATATCTTTAACATGAATAAACGACTGACAGACATGCTCTGTTCCAACACATTTGACATCCGAATGTTCGGTCATGAGAAGACAGCTGTCTATATTATCGTACCCGATGAAAAAACAACCTGTCACTTCCTGGTAACTATGTTTATCAAACAGGTATATGAAATTCTGATCGGCGAGGCACAGCGTCAGGCAACACTTTCTCTTCCGATCAGAGTAAATTTCGTTCTTGACGAGTTCTGTAATATACCTAAGATTCCGGATATGCCGTCCATGATTTCTGCTGCACGAAGCCGAAACATGAGATTCTATCTGGTTGCAC
>JBJELZ010000124.1:0-2185 GCA_051879415.1 Lachnospiraceae bacterium | reverse complement strand
CAACAGTATCGATGCTTCTTCTTATGCTTCCTTCATCCGGGATAATGACATACGGAAGGGTATCATAGTTGCGGATAAAGGGTTCCCGCCAAGCAAGATCAGTGAAGAACTCAAGGAACGTCCGGAACTTCATTTCCTGACACCGCTCAAGCGCAATGACTTGCGTATCAGGGACAATGATATGCTTTCTTTTGAAGGTGTCCTGGAAGGTGTTGAAGGGCACATCGTATATAAAAAGAAGCAGATTAAGGGCGGAAGATTCCTGTATTCATACCGTGATGCACGAAAGGCAGCTATCGAGGAAGCGGATTACCTTTCCAAAGCAGAAAACAAAGGCAGTTTCGATTCGGATAAGTATTCTAAAAAGTCCGCAGTTTTCGGGACAATCGTCTTTGAATCGGACCAGGATCTTGATCCAAAGGCAGCTTACCTCTGCTATGATGACCGTTGGCTGCTCGAACTCGTATTCCACCGCTACAAAAGTGATGAATGCTTGGACAAAACAAATGTGCAGGGTGACTTTTCTGTTATCGGTTCAGAGTTTGTAAATTTCATTAGTACAGTGGCTACCTGCCGCATTATCCGAAAGGCTACAAAAGCTGGTCTTCTCAAGCAGATGAGCTATGGTGAACTCATGGATGATCTTGCTAGTGCATGGAGAAGGGCCGATGCTCCACAAAACCCCAAATCAGATGATGAGTATTGGGTTCATACACTGCAGACCGTCTTTACAGAACTTGAAGCACTGGGACTGTCAGAAGCAATTCCAAAACCAGAGACTAAGAAGCGTGGCAGGAAACCGAAGGCACAGGCAGAGCAAAAACCTAAGCGCCCTCGAGGACGTCCACGAAAGAATGCTGACCAGGCTGTCGGGCTTCTATAGTCCGACAAACTGGGAATCTATTAATTTAACAGTTACCATACAATTATATTTTTTCCCTTTGTATGTAGCTGTAATTTTTGCGGTTCCTATTCCTTTTCCTGTTACCTTTCCAGAGGAGGAAACCGTTGCTACAGATGGCTTAGAACTTTTCCAGCTGATTTTTGATGTTACCCCACTCAATTTCAAATGAGTTGAACTTCCTACAGAAATAGTTACTTTACTCTTACTTATTTCTGGTGTGGCAAACACCTGCATCTGTATAAGCATTAATGACATCATTACAAAAAATGAGAACAAAATACATTTAATTTTTTTCATCATCTTCACCTATCACCTTTCATTATGAATCTTATTCCATTCATCTTACCTTCCAAAATGTCCAAATATTATCACTGCCTCCGGCACCCAGACTGTATTTGAGTGTAACATCATCTTCTAACCAAATGCTTCCTCCCCCCATATCCACAGTTCCATCAGCATTAATTGGAAGATCATAGCCACTGGATTGATATACATCGCCACTATACCAGTCATAAGATATCGTATTGCCATTCTGAGTAATTACAATGTACGTATAATCATCACCTGTTCCGTCTATATACTCTCCGGCAAAATCGTATTTCTGCTGTGTTATGCCATCTGCCCTCTCCTTTTCAATCCGCAAAATCAATTCCAGATTAGCATTTTCATACTCATTAAATACAGCAGGATCAAACTGATCGCCAGCTACAGTTCCCACATACCATGAAGTATTTTCGAAATGTTGTCTGATCTGCTCATCCTTAAAAATATACCCGTGTCTTGCATAAATCTCATTTCTCCCATAAAGAAGCAGCTCATCGTTCATATTTCTCACTTCATCTTCTGTAAGATATGTTTTATCACTATCCGGGAAAACATATTCATTTTCCTCCACTGACTGCTCCATTACTTCAGATTCTTCCCATATCATACCGTCTCCGAGATATCTGGTCACAATCTTCTTATCTAACTCATCATAAGAATTTGTAAAGCCCACATTTTCACCATTAAACACATCTTCAACTGTCATTTTACCATCTGCCAGTGAAATCAAATTGATCGTATCAACCATTTGTCTGCTGAAGTACGTATAAAATCCCTTTTTTTCTGGCGCAGCGTAAATTTCCTGTGCCATTCCCAAAGCTTCACCCACATATACAGCATTTTGTCCATCTGTTGTATAGATTTCATATGCCATATCCGCATTACAAGATCCTTTCTGAATCAATAATTCAGCATATCCATCCTGATCCATATCATATAAAGCATACTCTATGTAAG
>JBJELZ010000123.1:0-10529 GCA_051879415.1 Lachnospiraceae bacterium | reverse complement strand
ACTTTCCACATCACGCTGCAGTTCTATATTGGCTGCCTTTAAGGAACTGATGGTTTCCTCCAGTTTCTCTGACATCATGTTAAAGTTCTCTCCCAATACTGCAATCTCATTCTTGTCATGGCCTTCATATTTTGCATTAAAATCAAGGTTGGCCATGCGTTTGGAAAGATCAGCCAGCTTCAGAATCGGATTGGCAACATTTTCCGAAATAAGCCAGATCATGACAACCGCAAAAACGATGACTACCATAAGTACATTCAGGAAAAAGGCATTGGCAAGATGAGCACTGTTACGTATTCCCTCCATGGAGGCACGCAGCATGAAGAAGTCTCCATTGTCGAGATTTCCCCACATGGCAAGATACTCCGCTTCCCCATTCTGATCCATTAAATGGCTAATGGTATAATTATCTTTTTCCTGTATAATGACCTGTTCCTCATCATTTCTTTCGAAAATAATGTCCCGTAGCTGCCTGTTAAATTCGTCAGCATCATTAATCGAGGTCTTAATTGTATTGGAGGCAGCGTCTGTAATGATAAAGCTGACACTATAGGCGCCGCAGATTTTTTGAATTTCCTCATCAAATTCTTCTGTTCCGAATTGATCCCTGTTGCTCCAGTCATTCATCATGGTGTAGATTTCCATAAGGTTATCTTTTTTCCTGGTAATATAATAACGTTCCAGAAACACTACATTTATAAGCCAGAAAAATATCTGCATCATTGACAATAGAACAATAAATGTAAATGCCAGCTGTCTCTTAATTGAATATTTCATCAGAATTCGATTTCTCCCTGCTTTCCTCTTACAATTTTTAAGTACTCCATTCCTTTCATTAAAAATATTGTACTCTCAGAATGGCGTTTCCGCAATCTCGTTTTCTATATCTGCATCTTTAATGTTTTCCATATCCACATCTTTAATGCAGGCTCTTGTCAATATCACCTTTACCGTAAAGCATTTCTTCTCACATGACAGCTCATATTGTCCTCCATATTTTTTTACTACATTCTCTACACTTGCAAGACCGATTCCATGGCTGTGTTTATTCTGTTTGGTAGTCGGAATCCGGTTGTGCCGGATGGTAATATTCTTTTTTACTGTGTTGGTCACGCACAAGGTATAAAAATTCTTATGCAGGATGCCCCGCACCACGATTTCTCCATTTTCCACCTGCGATGTTGCTTCCAATGCATTGTCCAGCACATTGGACAATATGGTGCAGACATCTATCGGTTCCATTGCCTGCAATTCCCGGAAGTCACCTTCACACAAAAAACGGGTCCCCTGACTGAGGGCTTCTTCTCGTTTAGCAGAAAGCACAATATCTGCCACCTGATTTCCTGTCATATGTATCTGCTTTGCCACATCCATTTTCCCCGACAGACTTGCCGCATAGCCGCTCGCTTCCGCATAATTCTTATTGGCACACAGTTCCTGAATAACCTGCAAATGATTATTCAGATCGTGACGCAGCTGCCTGATTTCTTCCCGGTCTGTCTTCTCCATCTCCAGCAGTTTCAACTGCATGGCAAGATAATCTTCTGATTCTCTTGCACGATTTTCCAGCCTTTTGTTCCTGCGCTTTGTTATCAGATAGCCCAGATAGATTCCCAGTAATAACAGGGAAAAACAGAAGGAAAGCAATCCTATATAGATCATGACCTTCGGGCGAATCGCCTTCAACAGGTGCAGCATGCAAAGTTCAAACAGATTAAACAGCAGGTACAGACAAAATCCACCTATTTCCCACCCGGTAAGCTTCAGATTCAGATTTTGTTTCCTGCACTTTATGACTGTTACCAATATAATCATAAATGTAACAATGTCAGCCATTGCCGAATAGAGCAGGCCATTCGGATCAATCCGGGACCATAGCGGGGAAATGCCTACAGACAGACTCAGCATGTATCCCGGCACAACAAATATCAGTGTAAAGAAGATAAGTGTCGGTATCAGCATCAGAAAATTATACAGTCTTCTACCGGTACAGAAAATATCCGCAAATAAAAAAAGAAGCAGAATAAAAATATCTATCAATGCTTCATTTTCCATAAAAGTGCCGGCCAATATACCGATGGCAAAAACACCTGTAATACACAGTATCTTTCTACGATTCCAGTCCACCTCTTTTGCAAAAAACGCCAGATAAATAAGCAATATACCAAATCCTTCTGTCAAGTTGCAGCAAAATGTCAACCATGTTTGGAACATATTCGGCTCTATCCTTTCCTTATATTTTCCCCAAAAAATGATACAGTGCCTTTTTAAAGCCCGCCGACTGGCGTCTGCTGACAGGCAGGCTCTTCCCGTTATCGAGCGTCAGAAGAGATTGGTCAAACTCACGCACACGTTCAAGATTTACCAGATATTTTCTGTGAACACGAAAGAACGCGTGAGGATTCAAAGATGCTTCCAGCTCTCCCAGACTTTTATTAATTGTAACACTGTCTCCATCATAATAAATGCAGGTCTCCTTATCTCTGATTTCAGCATACAGAATATCCTGCTCTTTCAATATAATATTTCCCTCCACAGCCTTCAAGAGTATCTTTGAAGTTTTTTTCATGTCTTCCCGGATTTCCCAAATAACTTTTTCCAATGCTTCTCTGGTCACAGGCTTGAGCAGGTACCGGAAAGCACCCACTTCATATCCCTGAGGTGCAAACTCGATATAATTAGATAAAATTACAATATAAGCGTCTTTATGTATTTTTTTAATTTCCCTACACAATGCAATTCCATCCATTGCGTCCATGACAATATCACAGAAAAATATATCAAAAGTCTCTCCGTTTTCACAGCATTTTAACAAATCCGTGGCACTTAAAAAATACTTTGCTTCCATATCCGGCATGTCAAACAACATATTCCAAATCTTTTTCGCCATGATTTCTTCATCTTCACAAATTGCAATCTTCATTAAAAATCCCCTCCAAAAAAGCTATCTCTTCTGATCCCGTACATTATACCACAAAAGAAGATTCCTTTTCCGATCTTGCGTAGACGGGGCTGAATTCTTCGCAAACGCTTACGCGGATTTTCCGTCCTTTCACGCATAATTTATGTTATTCGGATGTTTTAAGGTATAATTTAATGCAGTGAAACCAAAGATGGAGGAGAATTATATTATGATGATGAAATCTTTTCTTATGAAATCATTCTGTATATCTGCACTATTGTTAACTTTTCTGCTTACAGGCTGTGTATCTGACAGGTCAGCGTCCCAAAACGCAGAATTACACCCGCAGATGCCTGGAACAGCCGAAATGCCGGAAGACCATGTGATGAACTGGAAAGATGAGAATCTGCGAAATGCCATGATGGAGGTAACCGGCATCACAGATCGAGATATTATGTTAAGTGATGTGTGGAGCCTGTATTCATTGAAACTGGAAGACAAAGGAATTACCGATATCTCCGCCCTGGGAGAGCTTCATAATCTACTTTCCCTGGACTTAAGCAACAACACAATCAGTGACATCACGCCCCTGGGGTCCTTGACAGAGTTACTTTATCTGGAGTTGGATGACAATGTCATAAGTGATATTTCTGCTTTAAGCAGTCTGACCAGACTGAAAACTCTTTGGCTTGACAATAATACAATTTCTGATATTTCAGCAATGTCTGATATGAGCTGGATGGAACATCTGCGGCTTCAGGGAAATACTATCAGTGACATTCAGGTTCTGTCAAATATGCCCAACCTGAATATCCTGATGCTGGGTGGGAATCCCATAGCAGACATCTCTGCTTTGGAAGGTCTAAGCAACCTGGAAGAACTTTACTTCGGTTCCGCTCTGCCGGAAGATCTCAGCGTTTTAAGCACACTGACACAGCTTAAGATTCTGGCACTGAACAATGCTGCCTTATCTGATATCAGCTTCTTAGAACCGCTGGTCAATCTGGAAAGATTATCGCTTAGTAACAACGAAATAACCGATATCAGTGTTTTAGAAAATTTAAAAAATCTGCAGTATCTCTACTTGGAAAACAACCCTATTACAGACTACTCTCCCGTTTCCCATGTTCCAAACCTGATAGCTTAAAAATATACCTCCTGCAGGCAGCCAATACTTTTATTTTACTTTATTATTAAAACGCAGCCCTGAATATTTCTATAATATCTTCTTTACTTAGTGCCACAAAAGATCCCTTGGAGCCCTCGCATGCCTTCTGTGCCATAATGTCAAAGTTCTTCTCATCGGTGATACCGACAGCTCGCAGGTTGGAAGGAATTCCCATTGTTTCGAAAAAGAATTTCTTTAAGGCATCAATGCCGGCATGTGCCAATGCGTAATCATCCTCCCCGGACAATCCCCAGACGTTTTTCGCAAAGTCCACAAACATTCCAAGAGTATCGTCATTCAGGATATGTTCCATCCATGCCGGAGTCAGTATTGCAAGGCCTTCCCCATGGGTAATATCATAAAATGCACTTAATTCATGTTCCATCGGATGAACACACCATGCAGGTGAACATCCATCGCCAACAACGCCATTGATAGCATGTGTACCTGCCCACATAAGATTGGCACGGGCGTCATAGTTTGTCGGGTCATTTAACGCAATAGGACCATTTTTAATCATTGTCCGGAGCAAGCCCTCTGCCATGAATTTCTGGCAGTCCGCATTCTCCATTGAAAAATAATTTTCCATGGTATGACTCATCATATCTGCTGTTCCGGCAGCTGTCTGTTTTTTGGAAACTGAATAAGTATATTCCGGATCAAGTATGGACATGGTTGGCACCATAAATTTTGAACCGGTTCCCCATTTTTCATTCTTGGACAAATCAGAGATTACCGCAAAAGGATCCATTTCTGTTCCCGTAGCAGCCAATGTCAGAATATCAAAAATTGGCAATGCATCAGCTATTTTAGAACCATCCAGCACCAGATCCCATGCATCCCCGTTATATTTAGCACCGGCTGCAATTACCTTGGCACAGTCAATGGTACTGCCACCGCCAATTGCAAGTATCATATCAATCTTCTCTGATTTACAGATTTCCACGCCCTTACGGACAGTTTCAATTCTGGGATTGGGCTCTACGCCGCCAAGCTCAAGTACCTCCAGGTTGACATCATTAAGAATCTTCATTGCTTTATCATAAATGCCGTTCTTCTTGATGGAACCTCCGCCATATACCAGCAGAACTTTTTTACCGTAGTCTTTTAATTCAGTTAAAAATGAAATGGTTCCCCTGCCAAAGTGAATTTTTGTAGGAATTTGAAGTGAAAAATTGTACATATGCTTGATCCTCCATTCAATTAATTTGTATGATTGACCCGTAAACCGTCAAATATAATTATATTTCTTTCACGGCTAAATATCAACGGATTCCGGGAAAATGAATCATGCCCATTTTATCAGCATTAATGCTTTGACCACCAGAAAAAGAAAGGTAAACGCTGCTGCATAAGGTTGCAGACTAATCATGAAAAACAGAGCTCCAAGTGCACTTAGACCCAAAGAGACTTTATCCTTAATCTGAACCCAGAATTTTGATGTGCAATTTTGAAGTGCAAGTCCAAGAATTCCCCATAGGATCAATCCGAAAACAATAATCAAATAAGGGATTTTCACATACAGCTCGCTTTCTGTCAAGGAAAGTAATGATACTTCCTGAATCACATTATCCACCTTTTGTCCAAAAAAGGGGAGAAAAAGGAACATTGCCACGCTGCAGTCAAGCAGTCCGAAAACCAGATCCCGATTCTGTTTTTCCTTTCGTCTGCTGTCTTCTTCGGCAATTGTAATGATTTCATCCCCGGATAATAATTCATCTAAAGATATTGCGAAAAATTTTGAAATTGCCTTCAGAGAATCTATATTGGGATACCCTCTTCCGGATTCCCATTTTGAAATTGCAGTACGGGATACATAGAGTTCCTCAGCAAGTTCTTCCTGGGTAAGTCCCTTCTGCTTTCTCAATTCCTGTAATTTTGTATGAAACTCCATTTTCAACCTGCTTTCTTTTCAACATTAAAAATACTATATTTCATTTACTCTTTTTCATAGATAATTTCAGTGCATCTGCCGGACAATGGTGAATACATTTTCCACACCTGATGCATTCTGCATCGTTAGGACTGGTAACCGGATTTACACACATATCACAGACCTGCCGGCACATTTGGCAATGGGTACATCTGTCCTTGTCAACATTAAGCTGAACAACAGATATCTTATTAAATGGTGCATAGAAGGCACCTAAAGGGCACAGATATTTGCAAAACGGACGGTAAATGACAACACTTAAAACAATGATTATAATAAGCAGACTAAGCTTCCAGGTAAACAGCTTGCCAAGAACTGCATATAGCTGGGTATTTGTGAAGGACAACAGAACGCCTGCCAAAGTGCCTGAGGGGCATAAATATTTGCAAAAAACCGGAGTAAGCTTAAAAATAGCAGGCAGGACCAATACCATAAGTACCAGGATAAGATATTTCAGTTTCCTCAGTATAGAATCTCCCTTGAAGGTTTTTATCTTTACGGGAAATGGTATCCTGTGAAGCAGATCCTGCAGAAATCCAAATGGGCAGAGGAATCCGCAGATCAATCTTCCCAAAAGGGCTCCGAAAAAAATCAGCAAACCAAGAACATAATATGGGAACTTAAATTTAATCCCGGAAATCGCATTCTGCAGGGCGCCGATCGGGCAGGCTCCCACTGCTCCCGGGCATGAATAACAGTTTAATCCGGGGACACATACATTTTTCGTGACCCCGTCATAAATCTTTCCCGTGAAAAATCCCTTAAAATTTGCATTTTGAATCAATGTGGCAATCCCCTGAATCACCGTTCTCTTTTTGTTATCCAAGTCCAATACACTCCAGACATATTTTTACAGCCTTCATGAATACCTGTTGGTGCTGTCCCTCCATAATACCGGCAATTATGAATGCGGCTGACAAAATAAATGCAAGAATGGTCTTTCCTCTTTGCTTCATGTTCTTCACTCCATTATCGTATTCCCTAGTTATTCAGATACTTTAATATTTCCTGCTCCCAGTCATCATAGCTTCGTGAACCAATCACGGGTTCACTATTCAACAGATTACCCTCGGAATCAAAGAAAACAGTGGTCGGAACATACTCTGTGACATATGGAAGGAAATCATTATTACCAATCACAACCGGATACGTAATTTGTGCATAATCCATAACATATCTCGCATCATCCATGTAGTCCGTACTATAGAAAACTCCCAGGATAAGCAAGCCCTGCTCCTTATAGTTCTGATAAAGTTTTTCGAGTTCCGGCATCTCACCAACACACGGACCGCACCAGGGTTCCCAGAAGTTCACCATAATCAGGGAGGAACCTTTTATATCCGCAAAACTAATGGATGCACCATTGATATCTGTGGTAGAAAAATTCAGCTGATTAATGTTATCCGCGGAATGTTCCTCTGCAGGCACTTCTTCTGTTACAGCATCTTCTGCCTCATCTGCCACTTCTTCTATAGGCTCATCTGTTACTTCTTCTGTTGCATCAGCAGTTTCCTCATCATCGGTTTCCTCTGTTACTTTGTCTGCTACATCTTCATCCTCTGTTTCTTCTGTTGCTGCATCCGTTTCCCCTGCTTCTTTATCTGTTGTCTCGTCTTCTGTTGTCTCTTCTGCCACTTCTTCTGTAGTCATTACAGTATCCACAGTTTCCGTATCTTCATTTTTTCCGCAAGCAGCAATACAAATCGCCAATAATGCTATGCTCATCATTGAGACTATTTTTTTCATATTCGTTAATCTTCCTCCATTCATCCCATACGATTTCCTGATATATTTCCTGTCAGTGTCCGGAATATTATTTCCAAAAGCAAATTCCTATCTCGGATAACTTTAAGTATACCATTTCTGACGGAATGTTGTATAGACTAAATGAATATGATCTTATCATCTGTCCACTACTCATTGGGCGAAACAACAAATGTGACCTTCCTTACTTTCCTGTCCTCTTGTGGCTTATTTTGCATATATTTCTGTATCAGCTGACCATAAGCGGTGATAAATTCCATCATCTCCTCATCACTCATCACAAGAGATGCAGAAGCCACAGTAAGCAAATCCCTTTTCGGATCCGGATTTTCTCCATTAAAATAACGGTGAAACTCCCCCTGCAGACCCATCAGCGCCGACTGAATCAGACTGTTATACTCTTCATTGGTATTTCCATAAGGTTCCTTTTCTGCAATGGCATATGTTTTTTCCATGGAACCACGTTTAAACTCTTCCTTTACAACAACCAGGATTTCCGCATCCAGAAGTATTTTTATATGGCGATACAGGCTGGCTCGCGGAATATCCGGCAATTCTTCCCCGATTTTAGCAGCTGTCGCCTCCTTTTCGATCATGACGACCTGAATTATCCGCTGACGCGTAGAATTCATACAGGCTTCCATATAATCTTTTTTCATACCAATCTCCATACCCCTTTCATGGTCTGCAAACTTTGGAACACAATTCTTACTTCAAAGCAATTTGTCAAAAGTTACGATGTGAAATATGCAAAGCATTTTTTCGCCAAAAATCAAATCACACAAAGCAGGATTACTTTTGAGATCAGATGAATTCCAAAATGCCCAAGCATTGCATATTGGATACCATACTTGCGGAACCATCTGCCAAAGAACAATGCAAATCCTCCGTTAAGCAGGAAACAACGAAATAGAATCAATCCGGTAATTCTACCAAAAAACATCTGTGTTGCCGGCAGATGTCCTGCTGCAAAAACAAGTGCAGCAATTACATTGGCCGTAACAAAAATCCATACCGGTATTTCATTTTTCGCCTTTTTCCTTGCAAACAGCATCACTAATATCCAGGCAATCAGTCCCATGAAAAACCAGCGAAGCAAGATTTCTTCAATCACTCCACCATAGGTCAGAGCAGAAACAAAATATGCCGGGCTGATTCCTTTTTCATAATCTGCAGCCACCTCCGGAATCAGGCGCCCCATGATAAAGTAATCCGAAGCAAATAAAAGTCCCAGAGCAATAATTACAGGACAAATTCTAACCAGAACCGCCTTTTCAAAACGGAAAGATTTTACCAGGCCAATCCGGTCCACGATAAAATAACCAACAACCCAGCAAAAGATAGAATAGAGGAATGCCTGAAATGTGGTCAATGCCAGTAAAGCAGGGAAACTACCCATCTGCTCCAATGCCGCTTCAATAATCTCCGGGCTGGAATGCTCAACGGTATACATTCCTACTGTAATGCCGCCAACAATTGCAACGGGTAAAATCACCAGATACGTGCGTAACGCCTTCTTTAATGTCATCATAACATACTCTTTCATATTCACAATCTCCTTTTGCAAAGTTTTAAACAAAAAAACAACTTATCTCACATTTGAGAATAGTTGTTTTTAATCTAATCTACTTTGTGATTCATGTCAAGTCTTTTGGCTTCTTATTCTCCATTCGTCTCTGTTCTTATCATAGTCAAGATTAACAATTAATAAAAATCCGCATACCATATAGAAAAAGAACAAGGAATGACTTCTATGAGTATGCCATGTATAGAATGCTCACACATTGAAAAATGTTGTGCCGCATCAGCTCTTCTTCAATCTATTGCACTGGAAGAAACCGCGCTCTCCCATATCCTGAATGCCGAAGGTGAAAAACTTCAAAAAGCAATATCCTTCAGCTGTGATAAGAAAGATCTGCTTGAGATCAACAAATCCGTTGAAAATTTGGTTGATAAAATCACCAGTCTCGAGATTGTATTGAAATCCAAACTTGATTTAATCGTCCCCATTCTTGATGAATGCGAAAAGAAGCCTCACGAGGATGCGTGAGCAGTGTAGGGCATAAGCCCTACATTACATAGCTTTCGTGCCTCCTCATCAGCCTTCCATAATATTTTAAGCATTTCTTCTATTTTTTAAATCTTATCTTCCTTTTTACATATTGGATGTCTGATTACCGTCTTCCACTTCTCAGGGGCAACCTTTCTTGCATCGGACATATATATCTCATGGTGAAGTCTGCCATCACTAAAGTCATTGCAGTATCCATTATCTTCAAGAAATTTATTCATAATAGCTACCGTAGCGGGCTCCTCATCAAAAGGTCCATGGTGCATAATCTGAACGCATAATCCCTCATCAATCACAAGAAATTCAGCTCCGGAACAATCCATTTTCTTCTTCTCAGATGCAGTCTTCACTGCCCAATCAAAATCTTTCTTTGTCACAAAATCCGGAAGTCTGATCACGGATATCCAATTGAATTCAGCTTTTTTACTGTAATCACAGCTATCCACTCCATCCTGCCACCAAAAACCTTCCAGTGGCGGAACTACATACTCAAAGAATCCTTCTATCTTATAATCTGACTTATAGCTCATTTTCAAAGTATAAGCTATGGCATATAATATGCCGACTGCCTGCTGATATTCGCCGCCTTCTTCATTCGGATTTCCTTTTCCTCTTACAGCGATGTAATTTGCCTTTGGAACAGTCACTATTTCCGGCTTGTTCTTTGGCATGTAAAATTCCTTAAATTCCT
>JBJELZ010000122.1:0-10685 GCA_051879415.1 Lachnospiraceae bacterium | reverse complement strand
GACAAATATCATGTTAAAGTTATCGGTGTACAGATTGATGCCATTGAACGTGGTGAGGACCGGATTGAATTCAAGAAATCCATGAATGCAATCGGTGTTGAAATGGCACGAAGCGATGTTGCCTACAGCGTTGATGAAGCACTTGCTATTGCTGATCAACTTGGCTATCCCGTAGTACTTCGTCCTGCTTACACCATGGGTGGCGCCGGTGGCGGACTTGTATATAACAAGGAAGAATTAAAGACGGTCTGTGCACGTGGTCTGCAGGCCAGCCTGGTTGGTCAGGTTCTGGTAGAAGAATCCATTTTAGGCTGGGAAGAATTGGAGCTTGAAATTGTTCGTGATGCAGAGGGCAATATGATTACCGTCTGCTTTATTGAAAACATTGATCCCATCGGTGTCCATACCGGTGACTCCTTCTGTTCCGCTCCCATGTTAACCATCTCCGAAGAATGTCAGAAAAAGCTGCAGGAACAGGCATATCGAATCGTTGATTCCGTTCAGGTAGTCGGTGGTACCAACGTACAGTTTGCCCATGACCCCGTATCCGATCGAATTATTGTTATCGAGATTAATCCTCGTACCTCACGTTCCTCTGCATTGGCTTCCAAAGCAACCGGTTTCCCTATCGCGCTGGTATCTGCAATGTTGGCATGTGGTCTTACCTTAAAAGATATTCCTTGCGGAAAATACGGTACCCTTGATAAATATGTTCCTGACGGGGATTATGTTGTAATCAAATTTGCCCGTTGGGCATTCGAAAAATTCAAAGGTGTTGAAGACAAATTAGGTACTCAGATGCGCGCGGTTGGCGAAGTTATGAGTATCGGTAAGACATACAAAGAAGCTTTCCAGAAAGCGATCCGAAGCCTCGAGAACGGTCGCCCCGGCCTTGGTCATGTGAAGAACTTCGATCAGCTTTCCAAAGAAGAATTATTAAAGCTGTTGATTACACCTTCCAGCGAAAGACACTTTGTAATGTATGAGGCACTTCGTAAAGGTGCTACTGTGGATGAGATTTTCCAGATTACAAAAGTAAAGCATTATTTCATTGAACAGATGAAGGAATTGGTTGAGGAAGAAGAAAAACTGCTTACGTTCCAAGGTTCTCTTCCTTCCGATGAATTACTGATTCAGGCGAAAAAAGACGGATTCTCCGACTTATACTTAAGTAAAATTCTGAATGTACCGGAAGATGATATTCGTAACAAGCGAATTGCTCTTGGTGTAGAAGAAGCCTGGGAAGGTGTTCATGTAAGCGGTACCGAGAATAGCGCATATTACTATTCTACTTACAATGCCGCTGATAAGAATCCGGTAAATGAAGATACCAAGAAGATTATGATTCTCGGTGGTGGTCCTAACAGAATCGGTCAGGGTATCGAATTCGATTACTGCTGTGTACACGCTGCTCTGGCTTTGAAGAAACTTGGGTTTGAAACCATCATTGTCAACTGTAATCCGGAAACGGTATCTACCGACTACGATACTTCCGATAAGCTTTATTTTGAACCGCTCACCCTGGAAGATGTATTGAGCATCTATCACAAGGAAAAACCGCTTGGTGTCATTGCACAGTTCGGTGGACAGACACCGCTTAATCTTGCTTCTGATTTGGAGAAGAATGGTGTCCGTATTTTAGGAACCTCTCCTTCTGTCATTGATCTTGCAGAGGACAGAGACTTGTTCCGTGCCATGATGGATAAATTAGAGATTCCTATGCCGGAATCCGGTATGGCAACTACCGTAGAAGAAGCACTTGCAATTGCAAAAGAAATCGGTTATCCGGTTATGGTCCGCCCTTCTTACGTTCTTGGTGGTCGTGGAATGGAAGTTGTTTACGATGATGATGCCTTGACTGAATATATGAAGGCTGCGGTTGGCGTTACTCCGGATCGTCCTATTTTAATTGACCGATTCCTGAATCACGCTTTGGAATGCGAAGCAGACGCAATCAGTGATGGAACCCATGCTTTTGTTCCTGCGGTAATGGAACATATCGAGCTTGCCGGTGTACATTCCGGTGACTCTGCATGTATTATTCCTTCTGTTCATATTTCAGAAGAAAATGTTAAGACAATCAAAGAATATACCAAAAAGATTGCTGAGGAAATGCATGTAAGAGGTCTTATGAATATGCAGTATGCAATCGAAAATGGTAAGGTCTATGTATTGGAAGCCAATCCCCGTGCTTCCAGAACAGTTCCTTTGGTATCAAAAGTATGTGATATCCGTATGGTTCCTATTGCAACTGACATTATTACTTCTGAGTTAACAGGGCATGAATCTCCGGTTCCCGCTTTGAAGGATCGCAATATTCCTTACTTTGGTGTTAAGGAAGCGGTATTCCCCTTCAATATGTTCCCGGAAGTTGACCCGGTATTAGGACCTGAAATGAGATCAACCGGTGAAGTACTTGGTCTTTCCACTTACTACGGCGAAGCCTTCTATAAGGCCCAGGAAGCTGCTCAGTCTCCGCTTCCTTTATCCGGCACCGTTCTTATCTCTGTTAACCGTAAAGATAAAGCAGAAATCGCTGAGATTGCACAGTTATTCCATGAAGCAGAATTTAAGATTCTTGCTACCGGCACTACCTGCGATGTCATTAACGAAGCCGGTGTTCCTGCCGAAAAGATTTTGAAATTATATGAAGGACGTCCTAATGTATTGGATGCAATCACCAATGGCCAGATCAATTTGATTATCAACTCTCCGGTTGGCAAGGACAGCGTCCACGATGACAGTTACCTTCGTAAAGCAGCAATCAAAGGTAAGATTCCCTATATGACTACCGTTGCTGCTGCACGGGCAACCGCAAAGGGGATCCTCTATGTAAAACAGCATGGCAATGGAGAAATCAAATCATTGCAGCAGCTGCATAGCGAGATTATGTAGTACTGACGTAGTGTATAAAAAACAAAGTCCCAAGACCAACATAAATGTAAGTGTCTTGGGACTTTGTTTTTCTATACACTACTTCATGACATTCCAGACCAACATAAATATAAGTGCCTGGAATTCTTATTTTTCTATTTCCACTACATGGTATTCCATGACCAACCGCCTTTTATTCGCCGAAAATTGCATGGTATATTTCTTCATATTCTTCCATGGAAATGCTGTTTCCACGATATGTGAACTTACTATTTTCATCATATTGCTCTTGATCCCAATACTCGGCATTCAGTTCAAAAGAATCAACGATAGTTTCTGAACCGGAATATTTCGTAAATGTATACATTTGCCGTCCCGCATGAGTCGTATCACTTATCACGATCCAATACGCCTTATCATAATAGACATAGGATAATAACATAGCGGTTCCTCCGCTTTCAGCAAAAACTATGATTTGATTATTCAGCACATCCAAATACATTCCACCGTATGGACCATTAAGAACCAATTCATTTTCCCCGTCATTGTCCAAATCTACTTTTTCACCAATACTGTAAGAACCCCATTCTTCCGGATACATATTAAGATCTGTAATGAAAAAGCCTTCTTCGGAATTCAGATAAAACGCCTCTCTTTCACCTGCAATAAATTCGTCAAGTATTGTGTCAGCCTGCAAATTCTCATTATTACTTACAGTATTTTCCGTCATAATCTGCAAATTATCATTATCACTTACAGTATTTTCCATTACAAACTGCATGTCTTCATTCGTTGTCTGATTATCTAAAGTATCTATTTCATTGTTAGCTTTTTCACATCCCGTCATTGCAATGCAGACTGTTATCGCAAGACATAGAAGTATCTTTTTATTCATTTGTTTTATTCTCCTTGATCATTAAAATCGAATTATATTGTTTTATATTATTTGAAAATAAATCACGGAATTACCAGCCAATCACATATTCCATAAGCAGACAAACAACTATCCAGTAAAGCACAAACGGAGCCGCAATGACCACTTGAAGCTGATTGGGTTTTTCCCATTTTCCGCTATTCTTAAAGTCCCGGCCTTTCAATGCTCCATAAATCAGCACGGAAATATTCCCAACCATCATACAAATCCATTTATACTTTTTTGTGAAAACGAATAACCCGCAAATACACAACAGCGCAATGATAACAAAAATGATTCTATTTCCTAAAACTTTCTTCATGACAAAGATCAATTTTTTAATAAACTTATCCGCCTCCATCAAACGGCAGCCATTAATGAGCATAACAAGACCCAGGATTGTTCCGATTATCATTACAATTGCCAACTGAAAATCCACCGATTCTCTATTCCCAGATACTACAATTTTCACAATTGTAGCAACACATATGAATGTAAGCAGGCTTCCCAGGATGTTAAGTAACATACCACCGATTCTTCTTAGATTCATCTTTTACAATTACTCCTTTATCTGACAATATGTTTTTGTTTTTATTTCAGTGGGCATATCATTTGTAAATCATATGGTTCCTCATCTGCGATTTCTTTTATCGGACAATCTGTTATTTCTGCGCCCATAGCTCTGTAAAATGCGATGGTTTCTTCTGAAGAACATGCTGATATGTACAATGCTTTCGCACCAGCCTTTTTTCTTCCTCTTTACCAAAAATGAAAAGTGCTCTTCCGATACCATTACCACGATATAAATTGGAGACCTGCATCAAATCTAAAATCATATATTCATTCTTAAGGTTCTTCAATAAACTTATAAATCCAACTACGTTTCTGCCATCCAACGCAAGAAACGATATATATTCATCACTGCTGATACTTTTGGCAACCCGGCGTTTTTTCTCGAGATCCCAATCTTCTATATATTGGCAATCCACAAGTATATATTCACCGTCTTTCTTACGATAAACCTTTTTAACTTCCTGCTTTCTGTCGTATGTATCTAATGCATTTAACTGAAAATTCTTTTCCGTTAATAATTCAAATGTTATCAATCGTTATTCTCCTTCTTTATCCAAGCAATGTTTTGTTATCCATATCAAGCAAATGCGCATCAGCTGAGAAATAGGAATTAATTGAAATGGGAAAATGGATAGTAAATTATTTTCGTCATGCATAGTTCCGGAAACTATAAAATCTAAAAGTTGAATTTGATGGTTCTGATGCTGTTTTAGAATTTATATTACAAAGAACATATATCCATTGTCCCCCATTAACTCTTGCTGATCCTTCATTAATTGCAACTGGATCTTGTGTTGATAAATCACCTATCTCTTCTATACTCAGTTCCTCATCAACAATATAAACACTCCATTCAATATCAGCATCTTTCTCATTATTTGATTCAAAAAATATATTTGCCTCTTCAAATGAATCGTATTGTATACAATAATATCCCGTTTCAAAGATTTCCTCATTCGATAAGTCAATCCCTAAACCAGCTGGCGGCTCGTGATCCATATCATCAGGCAAATCAGAAACCTGATAATATGTTGATTGCGTTGTATGTCCTCCTCCATTGTCATCCGAAAGCTTACTATCGATTTGCTTTCCACACCCTGTGATTGTGATTATCATTATTGCTAATATTCCAAAATAAGTTTTTTTACTCATGTCATTCCCTTTCGCACTTTTCTAATTATACCAAGATATTCCATTTTCTTCCGTCACAAAACCAAGATGTTTCTATTCATAAACAAAATTATGCCAGACAAGCCGGAATCTTTCAAGAATGTACCACATAACGGTAATGCGGCATATCGACACCCCTGTAATGTTTTGTCCATGTGTCCGCCATTGTCATGCCATTTCTTATGGCTACATTTTGAGAAGCTATATTGGTATCTCTGATGATAGAACAGACTTCCTTTGCTTTTAATTTTTCAAAGGCATATTTTTTACATGCCATTGCTGCTTCGGTGGCATACCCTTTATGCCAATATAATCGTTCAAAAAGATAGCCTATTTCAAGTACTTCCTCATCTTTCCACGGCTGCATTGTAAGTCCGCATTGTCCTATCATCGTATCAGTTTCTTTTAGAATAACTGCCCATAAACCAAAGTTCCATTTTTGATAACGGGAAATTTGTCTGTCTAACCATTCCTGAACTTCATGATCACTGAATGCGCCCTCATATGCATACATCGTATCTTCATCCTGCAAAATTTTGCATAGAGAATTAAAATCCGACTGTTGCATCTCGCGCAGATATAATCTCTTAGTTTCAAGTATCTTATTTGCCTCCATAAGTCTCAGTTCCTTCGTGATAATAACTATTTTTGTTCTTCTATAATTTTATCTGTCCAGACATTTATTTTTTCCCTTTATATAACTTCAGTCATGCAGCTTTTTCGATAAATACAAAACCAGATCATCATCATTTGTATATATGGTATCATATGGCGTGCATGGCCTGTCCTTATACCATACTCCAGATCCATCCGGCACATAACCACGTTTTACATACATACGCTGTGCACTGCCATAGCCATTGTGCATTCCCACACCAAGATAGACAGTATCAGCATATTTCCCGGCAATCTGTTCAGCAATATCCATTAACTTGCTGCCAATTCCTTTCCTGCGATATTTTTCAAGCACACCAAAATCAACAATTTCCGGATATCCCATCCCACCATAGGCACCCCAAGTACTATTCATATAGACATTTATGTATCCAGCCGGATGCCCCATATATTCTGCTACAAGCGAAATACAAATTTCCTGTTCCTGATCTTTTAATCTGGTTTCATATTTTGAAATATCAGCATCCCAGCCTTGCGCTATTTCTTCATCAGTAAAAACTTGAGCATCGTTCATTTATTTGCAAATCAATAATATAACTAATCCAGAAAGCAATGCAATTGGAATACCTATTATGCAGCCATATAAACCATCCATAATACTCTTTTTATTAAGCAGCTTATATTCTTCATCCATGTTCTCTGTTCCGGGTAATCTACATTTCTTCCAATGAACCATAACCCCTAAATCAATCACTAATGTATCAAATATATTTACTACAAACCAAATAGTATAGCAGAATACTGTTCCACTAATAAATGTTCTTGCTCCGGCAAAATATACCAGTCCTACTAAAATGGCTAGAAATATCAAGCATACGATTAATTTAATCGTTATTACTCTTGCAGATAATCCTTCCGGTTCTTTTATTTCTGAATTAGGATGTAGTTCAATAAACCTCCTCTGTATTGGCTCAGGATATTCATGAATCCACGCAGTAGGATTTATTAATACTGAGAATATAATAAAAGCCCCAAAGATGATACACCCCAATATGCATTCTATCATTAATCTCATTTCATCTTCCTTTCTCTGACAAATATGAATTTCATTTTATCAGATTATCCGACCGAACAGTAATTAATTTTCAGTTAATAAGACAGCTTAAACAGTACCTTGTCATAATCCTTTACATAGTATCTTATGTTTTTTCTGCCTTTTTGAATAATCGTATGTCCCTCTGCCTCAAGTTTTTCTTTCTGTGCTGCCGCACCACCAGGATATTTTTCATTTAGCTCACCATTTGCTTTCAATATCCTCCAATAAGGAGTTTCATCATCTTTGCGCTGATAACTGGCCCATGCAGCTATAGATACAAAAATTCCTGCTGTTATTGGCTCTGTAAAATCTGCTCCTGATTTCTTTGCAAAATACTCACGAATCTCTCCAACCGTAGTAACCTTACCTATTGGAATCTTCTTCATTACAGTATCATATTCAATTGGTGGCGCAAAATACATTTTATCTCCACCATATTTTTCGATACTGGCCGCATCAGTGATTGTCTGAAATTTGGGCATATCCTTACAATCATGCAGCATAGCATTAAAATCTTTTTGATCTTCATTAGCCATGTTAATTACCTCCGATTTCATGCATAATCAGCTTTATTCTTCCTCCTCATTAAAAAGGGCATCCAAAAAATCAGAAAAACAATCACAGACATGAATTACTTCCACATCATCATGAACAAAAAATACTATACTATTGTCACTACATCTAAAACAAAAATAATTTCCACATGCATCTCTGGCAAAAGGAATACAATTAAATGAAGTAAACTCCTCATGGGCTTTATAAATTTCAACAATATAATTATATTCACCTTCTACAAAATCCAAGAAATTATTAATTCCTTCAGTATCACCATCTATATCAATACAACTAGCTTCAGGATAACCACCACTATTTTTCATAATATAATTAACAAAATCTTCAGGAAATTGATATTTCAGTTCCTTTTCAATTTTATCAATCACTTCTTTTTCAATTGTAGTTGCATTAGTGCATTTTACTTCTTTCATGCCCTTTCTCCTTTTGTTTATACTTTTTCTTAAAGCAATCAAAACCCTATAACCTTTCCTGCTTTTAAGTTCATTAAATTTGTCAACTTCGTCCAATCAGAAGTCATCCATTACATTTCAGTAGACACAAATACAATTTCGTCATTTTCAAATACAAGAGTTCCACTGATTTCTTCCGGTTTTGAATCATTTGACTTAGGATATGACTCTATCTTTTTTACAACAATACTGTTGTCGTCAATGCATTCAATTTCATAACTGTATAAATAATCACTTAATCTATACCCAGTGTGCGTATATGGATCATATACAATAAGATCACTATGAACCATTCCGCTTCCTACGAGAACTGTCGTGCATAGTTCCTCATAACCATCTCCTGTAATATCACACAATACATAATCCGATTCTTCGGCATAAACCTGAAATCCCGTATAATTATTTATAAAATCATCCATCTCCTTTTTGGCTTCTTCCACATTGATCTCTTTTTCATCGGTTGCGCCATAATCAGGATGATTTGTTCTTTTCTCACATCCAGTCAGAAATACAATGAATGCAAAATAAAGCACAATTATTTTTATCTTTTCCATATTTTCCTCTCCTTCTGAATTAAAATATTTTTTCCGTTCACTCGACTATTCCGTTCCGGAACCATCATAGGCATTCATTTCCACATAAGCCATCATTGTATTATTTCTCCAGCCGTGTGCCAATACTAACATCAACATTGCTATACATCCCAATTTTTGATTGTCTGTTTCAGATTTTCCTCAGCAGCCTGCCTGTATTCATCATAAGACAATCTCTTACCGCTCAATAATTCATTGATACTCACACCAAACAATTCGCTCATAATAAGAAGGGCATCCCTTATTTTATGTCATTCATCTTACTAAACTGGAATTTGCGCGTTTCTACAAGCGGTGCCGAATGGAGCAATTGACTATCTATTCTTTTGATTTTATCATATGATGTTCCCTATAGTCCATATCTATTGCCGCTCTTTAATACAGCTTCAGCCTAAAAGAAGGTGCCTCTTTCGAAACACCCTCTTCTCCTATGCTACCTAATATATATCTAATTTTTTAGCAATAAATCATTTTTTGTATTGTTTTATCCAACAATATCAAGCAGACGACCTGTAATATCTGCCATATTGGTCGATATCTGTTTGCTGCTCTCAGAAATCTCTGTATTTGCATCTACCACGCTTGTAATTTTCTCAAGTTCAGCCACAGCCTGGCCGACCACCGACACGTTTTTACGAACCATATCTGCAATCTGTTCCACTTCTGCATTAGCACGCTCAATTTCTCCAACAACACCATCAAAAGCATTAGCTGTATCCTGCGTCAGACTCATTCCATCACTGATTGCATGAATAGAATTACTGATTAATTCATTGGTTTCCTTTGCCGCCTGTGAACTTCTTGCTGCAAGATTACCAACCTCTGTTGCCACTACTGCAAAACCTTTTCCCACATCACCGGCTCTAGCTGCTTCAATGGAAGCATTAAGAGCAAGAAGATTTGTCTGACTGGAAATCTCATTAATCTCAACAATGATTTGCTCAATCTCTCTGGACATATCGCTGATTTTCTCAATAGCACTCTGCAGCTCTGTCATCTGTTTCTGGGTATTCAGAATCGTATCAACTGCTTTTTCCGTGGTCTTTGTCACCTGAACTGTAGCATCCGCACTACCGTTAAGTTCATCAACAAGAGTTCCCATTACCTGTTCCAAATCATTTACCGACTGTTTCTGCTGTTCTGTACCTCGGAAAATATCCTCCGCACTAGACAAAGTCTGCTGTGATACTGTTCTAAGTTCACCACATACCTCTTTGATATTTCCAACAATAGATACGGTATTCTCCATGTCCGTTTTCTGTTGAAGCAGCAGATTCTCATTATCCTTCATGCTGCTTCGTATGCTGTCAACCATCGTATTGATATCCCGTGACAATTGTGTAAATTCAGGATTACTCTTCTCATCTGCAATCACGTCAAAATCACCGTCTGCAATCTTTTTCATGGATGCAGCAATCCTATCTATTCCCTGCACGATATTCACATCAACCGTTCGGTTAATCACAACAAGCAATGCAGCAAAGATAATCAACATACTGATTGCTACAACAAATGTCTGATTTGTTCTTGTCTCATAATATTCACCTACCGGAAGAAATGTACCGATTATCATTCCATCATATTCTTCTGAACGATAATAACCTGCTGTTCCGTCAATTCTGACCTTGCCATCTCCTGCTTCAACCACCATTCCCGCATCAGCAGCATCAGTACCAATTAAAGCCTCATTTGGATGTGCCAGAATCTGTCCACTTTCTTTATCTATAGCATAAACATAACCATTATCACCATAATCTATGTCCTTTAAAACAACATCAATTTTAGTGTTGGCAAGAGTTTCCTCCAGTATCTCCGGACGTATTCCA
>JBJELZ010000121.1:0-2242 GCA_051879415.1 Lachnospiraceae bacterium | reverse complement strand
CTATGACAGTTGAAGAAATGAAGGCAGTAGATATTAGAACTGTTGACAGAGAAACGCTTGTTGATATCAGGGATGTGAAAATAGACAGATCATTACCGCTTGAAGAAAGGGTGAGAAGCTTTGTGGAGCAGATAAAGAATCCATACTGCTTTAGATGCGGTGATGCAGTTGTGAAAACTTCTTTTCTGGATACAGATGTGACATTGGAGGATTGTGTGGAAAGTTATCTTAGGAATCTGTGATTTGCCATATTTCAGATGTCATGGAAGTATAGATGCTCGGTGTGTTAAGATGAACTTGGTCAAATATTTAGGCACTAAGTGCTGAGAAGCCTTGCTTCTTGCTGAGCATATCAGGAAGGAGATTCAAGGTTATGAGTAATAAAATCTACAACGCTTGTATTTATGCAAGACTGTCACGTGATGATGGCGATAAGCTGGAAAGTGACAGTATCACAAATCAGAAAGCCCTGATCAGGGACTTTTTATCGAAACATCCGGAGATCCATGTGGTTTCAGAGAAAACAGATGATGGATATTCCGGTGTCAATTTTGACAGACCAGCATTCCAGGAGATGATGGATGAAATTCGCTCCGGTAAGGTGAACTGCGTGGTTGTCAAAGATCTGTCCCGTTTTGGAAGAAATTATATTGAAGCCGGTAACTACATTGAGAGAGTATTTCCGTTTATGGGAGTGCGTTTTATAGCAATCAATGACAGTTACGACAGTCTGGATAAGAACCAGTCGGACTCTCTTATTATTCCTTTTAAGAATCTTATTAACGATGCCTACTGCAAGGATATCTCTGTAAAAATCAGATCCCAGTTGGAGATTAAAAGGAAAAAGGGACAGTTCATTGGTGCTTTTGCCGTGTATGGATATCTGAAGGATGAAGAAGACCATAATAGGCTTGTGATTGATACTTATGCATCTGAGGTGGTAAGGGCAATCTTTAAGTGGAAGCTTGAAGGGATGAGCCAGGGGCGTATCGCAGACAAACTGAACATGCAGGGTGTTCTGTGTCCGATGGAATATAAGATTTCTCTTGGGATGAAAGTGCAGACCAATTTTAGGGTGCATAAGAAGGCTATGTGGTCACCTGTATCAGTTACAAGAATTCTTACCAATGAGATTTACACAGGAGTTCTTGTGCAGGGTAAGAGCGGTACTCCGAACTACAAGGTCAAAAAGGTTATGCCTAAGGATGAAGAGGAATGGAGCCGTGTAGAAGATTCCCATCCAGCGATTATTACGAGGAGAAATTTTGATACCGTGCAGAGAATTATGCAGAGGGATATCCGCATTGCTCCGGCAGAGGAAACAGTTTATCCGTTTTCAGGTTATTTGAAATGTGCTGACTGCGGACAGAACATGGTTCGTAAGCATTACACCGCCGGGGATAAGGAATACATATATTTTATCTGTTCTACACGAAAGGCTAAAAAGGGTTGCAGTACACACAGCATAGATGAAGAAACTCTTATGGCCAGTGTACTGAATGCCGTAAAAAGCCATATTGATATGGTGTTGGAGGCGGAGCAGCTTCTCGAAATGGTGGAATCAATGCCAGAGAATCAGCAGAATGTCTTTAATTATGATGCACAGATTGTAAAGCTGAAGGAAGAAATTGAGAGAAACAAGAACTTTAAGCTGAAATTATATGAGAATCTGCAGGAAGGCATGATTGGTCAGGATGAATATTTTCTGTTTAAGAAAAGCTATGCGATGAAAATACAGGAGGCTGAACATGCCATTGCTGCCATAGAGGCTGAACGTGAGCAGATGGTCAATAATAATCGGGAACAGCTGTCATGGACGGAAGTGTTTAAGCAGTACCAGAACATTACGGAGGTTACCAGAAATGTAGTTGTGGATCTGATAGACCATATTGAGATTCTGGAAGGCAAGGGTATTCATGTAGTATTCAGATACCATGATAACTGGGATAAGCTGATAGCAGCTATTTCCAATATTCCTGCAGATATGAAATCTCGGATGGCGGTGTAGGAGGTGCGGTATGGCAAGAAAGAGCAGAAAAAACACTGGTGCCGTAATCGAAGCACCGGTACAGATAAGTAATTATTTTCCGACGGCGATTTATGTTCGCCTGTCCATTGAGAATAGCGGTAAAGATGATGACGGTGATTCTATTGCCAATCAGATCAGCTTTTGTAAAGCATATCTGGCAGAGCATACAGATTTGAAACTTTATGACATCTATGAGGATAACGGTGAAAAGGG
>JBJELZ010000120.1:0-2245 GCA_051879415.1 Lachnospiraceae bacterium | reverse complement strand
GCATAGGTAGGTAAGAGAAAAGCATTACTGCTCTTCCCTCCCATAAGAACCGTACGTGATAGTTTCCCATCATACGGCTCAAGCCTTAATTAAATGTAATACTGCCGTAATACACCGCCACATCATTCATATACTGTTATAAAATTGCTTGTTTTATTATTCTTTCTTTTCTCCAAATAATCTTGCCAGTTTATATCGTACGGATTGGCATCAACTTTAATCATTGTATGTCTTGTAATCCTTGTATCTCCTGCGTAGACAAGGGATATAAAGCTATCTGTATCTATCTTTTCACTAAAGGACCACATCCTGTTACCAATTTTGTGGAAGTATTTATCCTTTATCCACCGTGCACTCTTTCTCTTATGTCTCCGTTTCGCCCATCTCCAAAGTGCTTCAAATATTTGATAATCTACATACCGAAAGGCTTCTGTTGAAACATTGTGCTTATGGAAGTTAACCCAACCTCTTATCATAGGATTTAGTTTGTTAATTAAATCGGACTGCTTCGCTGTTTTAAATGCTTTAATTGTTCCTCTGCATTTTCTCAAGAATGTCTTTATATTCTCTTTGGATGGCTTGGTTAGAAGTTTATCGCCATACTTTCGAATATTGCATCCTAAGAAATCAAAACCATCATGTATGTTTGTTATAACCGTTTTCTCATCGGATAATTCGAGTCCTCGTTCTTTCATGAATGCTTTTACAAGAGGAAGGACTTCCTCTTCTAATCTTTCTTTAGAATCCCCTGTAATAATGAAATCATCAGCGTATCTCACCATATTAACCTTGGGATTTATAATCTTTCCGTTTTCCCAGCGTCTCTTGAAGTGCTCCTTTAATAAAGGTTCTAAACCATCTAGGACTGCATTACATAGAGTTGGAGAAATTGCTCCACCTTGTGGTGTTCCTTGTATTGTGTCAAACCATTTTCCGCTTTCTATGTAACCAGCTTTAAGAAACTTTTCTAAAATAGTAGTGTCCATGCATATATTTTCCAGCATCCACTTATGATTAATGTTGTCAAAACATCCCTTTATATCTCCTTCCAAAATCCATTCGGGAGCTGATTTTCGCGCAAGGTCTGCGAAGCACAATTCGATTGCATCCTGCACACATCTATTAGCCCTAAATCCCATTGAACATCTGTCTGCAACAGTTTCTGTTACTGGTTCTAACGCTAATCTATATAATGTCTGCATTGCTCTGTCTATCATTGTTGGGATGCTTAGAGGTCTCTTTTTTCCGTTTTTCTTGCGAATATATACTCTACGAAGTGGTTGAGGTTGGTATCCTCTACGATTCAGTGTTTTGATAGCTTTAAATTTATCATCACTGGATTTCCAACAAATTCCGTCAACACCTGGTGTATTCTTTCCTTTGTTGGTTGTTACTCTTTTTACAGCAATTGCTTTTGCATAGAATGAATGCACAAGAGTCCACTGCAAAGCTTTAACTTTGTTATACCGTTTCTCCTGTACTGACTTTACAATACGCATCTGAAGTTTCTTAACCTCGTATTCCGCCTTGACAAAATCAATGTCTTCCCAGCGTCTAATTTGATTAGTTGGTGCACACGATTGTTCGTACATTTGCTTTCCACCTTTCAGAAATTCTTCAAATTATCTTGTAACATAAGACCTAATGGAAGTCTGCCCTCTTTCGAGTGAAATATATATTTCTATCTTCAACATTACATTGAAGCCTTCGCTTTTTCCATTTTCCTTTACCCACAAATCCATTGATTTTCCTTACGGAATATCTACCTTAAATGATTAATATAAGGAAATTTATGGGCTTACCCTGTTTCAACACCATTAAGGCTAATAGGTTAGGCTCCACCTTTTTGCCGACGATTATTTTGTCCGTGTAGTTATTACTGCATTCACTATCCAATCGTATTCCCATTTTGGGTCAAGCCTTTGAGTAGCTTAAGCTTGTTCATCATAACGGCATTTATCAGCGGTTCAGTTATCTTAGCCATACTATTCCAACCAATCTCCCCCACCATTGCTACTATGGTGGTCTTTTCCTCTCACAATTCCAATTCAGTGCTTTGCACTGGGAGATTTTGTCTTATCTTGTTTCCTCACACCAGTTACCTTAGTGCTTTGTAGATAATAGGTTCAGCCAACGGAATGACTGGTCTCTTTATTGAGACACTTAATGGTGCGACTTTTCAGGTCACACACAGCAGTTGATATCACTATGCAATATGGTTCGCTCCATTTCTCATTCACCTCCA
>JBJELZ010000119.1:0-10856 GCA_051879415.1 Lachnospiraceae bacterium | reverse complement strand
CCGGGGGCAATCAAAACATCGTCACCGATTGTAATTTTTCCAACAATGACTGCATTGGTTCCAATCCAGACCTGATTCCCGATGGCAGGAACGCCTTTGCGGATGCCGCGGTTGCACTGGCCGATGGTGATTCCGGTAGCGAGATTGACGTTTGATCCCAAAACAGCATCCGGATGGATAATAATCCGGCCAAGGTGACCAATATAAAGTCCTGCACCGATGGTTGTTTCGGCCGGAATACTGATCTGGGTTTTTGCGGTTAAGTGAATCAGACGTAAGCCATAATAGAAAGAGAAAGCATGATTTATTAATCCTCCCTTCGAAAGATAATGTTTCCGATAAAAGGAAGCTTTTCGCCAAAGAATCAGAAATTTCATTTCCAAAGGGAAAAGAAAACGTTCTTTTATGGTCAAAGGATGATCGTAAACCCTTGCAAGATCCTGTTGGATGAAATACTTTAATTCTTTGTTCATGGGATACCTCTTTATAATATTCTGATTAAGTTGATAGTAGCATAAAGTGGGAAAAGAAGCAAATTGCCATATGATAAAGATATTGCGAGAAGAAAATACCAATCGTTGAAAGAGGCAAAGGATATTATGCATAAATTTCAAAAAGAACAGCTTTTACATATTCTGGACAGTCTTAACAGGCTTCATCTGGAAAGCCGGGACAGACTGGAACAAAAAGAATATCCAATGGTTGTGGAGGCTCTGACCAATTGTCAGGAAGCTGCGATTAATATGGGGGAAGTAATCGAACAGCTGGAGGGAGAAGGAACAGAAGCGGTGCATTGTCTGGAGCAGTACTGCGAGACGTTGTATCAGGTAAGTATCAGGTTAGAAGAACTTTCTTCGCAGAAATACTACAAGATGTTAGAGGAGGTTCGGATAAAGGCAGAAAATGCTATCAAGAATCTGCCTGCCAGAAAGGAAGTTGTTTTTTTCCCTTATAAAGCAAGTATGTGGGATTCCTTAGAGAGTGTCTATCTGAAAGCCAGGGAAGAAGAAAACTGTGATGCCTATTGTGTGCCAATTCCTTATTATGACCGGAATGCAGATGGCAGTCTGGGGCAGATGCATTATGAAGGGAATGAGTTCCCGAAAAATATCGAAATTACTGATTATAGGTCATATCCGCTGGAGGAGAGGCATCCGGATGTGATTTATATTCATAATCCGTATGATGAATGGAATCACGTGACTATTGTACCGGAAAGATATTTTGCACGAAATTTGCGTAATAATACCGCACAGCTAATATACATTCCCTATTTTGTATTACGTGAAATTGATCCTGAAGATCAGGCTGCAATTGACGGAATGAAGCATTTTTGCTTTTTGCCGGGGATTATTTATTCTCATAAGGTAATTGTCCAGTCTGAAAATATGCGGCAGATTTATATCAATGAATATATAAAGGCTGCAAAGGAAAGCGGACTGTCGGGAGAACATACGGATCGGAAGTGTCTGGAAAAAAAGATTCTGGGATTGGGGTCCCCTAAATTTGAAAAGGTCATAAATACAAAAAAGGAAGATCTGGAGATCCCGGAGAACTGGCTTGGGATTATTAATAAACCGGATGGAACAAAAAAGAAAATTATATTTTATAATACAAGTATTACTGCATTGCTTCATGAAGGTGAAAAGATGCTTCGGAAGATGAAGGATGTATTCCGTATTTTCAAAGAAAATACAGAGGAAATAGCTTTACTTTGGAGACCTCATCCGCTGATTCAGTCCACGATTGCTTCCATGCGTCCACAGTTGTGGGAAGAATATCAAAAAATCGTAGAACAGTATTGCAGGGAAGGTTTTGGAATCTATGATGATAGTGCGGATCTGGACAGAGCAATCATTTTGAGTGACGGGTATTATGGTGATTGCAGTAGTGTGGTGCAGCTGTATCAGAAGACGGGGAAACCTGTGATGATACAGAATGTAGATATTATTGATGAAGAATCATAACCGGATAAAGAAAGGCGGATGATACAAATGAAATTTCAGTTAACAGCATCAATGATGTGTGCCGATTATGGACATCTTCAGGATGAAGTAGAGGCGTTGGAACAGGCAGGAATTGACTCTTTTCATATTGACATTATGGATGGGCGGTATGTTCCTAATTTTGCCATGTCACTAAATGATCTGCAGTTTATCCGACGGGCAACAAAAAAGCCGATGGATGTACATCTGATGATTGAACATCCGCGTACACATATTGATCTCTTTTTGAAAAATCTAAAAAAGGGCGATACCATTTATATTCATCCGGAGGCAGAATATCACCCGTCAACAACTCTGCAGAAAATTATAGAAGCAGGACTGATTCCCGGGATTGCGATCAATCCCGGAACCAGTATTGAAACAGTGATGGAGATGCTGCGCATTGTTGATCGCGTATTGGTTATGTCAGTGAATCCCGGCAATGCAGGACAGATGTACCTTCCCTATGTGGGACAGAAGGTGGATCATCTGATTGAGTTAAAAAAGGAAATGGGATTTGAATTATTCTGGGATGGAGCCTGCAGTGCGGATAAAATTCTGTCATTTGCCCCCAAAGGAGTAGATGGCTTTGTGCTCGGAACTACTTTGCTGTTTGGGAAACAGAAAAGTTATAAAGATATTCTGAAGGATATTCGGAATCTGGATTTGTAAATGCGAGGAGGTTTTGACAGTGAACATTGCATTGCTCCTGTCCGGCGGAACCGGGACGCGGCTGGGTTCGCAGATCCCAAAACAATATATTGAAGTAAACGGAAAGCCCGTGATTGGCTATTCTCATAATGTATTGGAAGAGAGCAGCTTTATAGACGGAATCATTGTAGTCGCATCAGAAGAGTGGCAGGATTTCATCGTGGAAAAGTGCCCTTCCAAAAAAAGGATTGCCTTTGCAAAACCGGGAAGAAATAGGCAGGAATCCATCTATCATGGGCTGTGTGTTCTGCAGACATATTTGCAGAAAGAGGAAAAGGAACCATCGGAGTGTTCTGTATTGATTCATGATGCAGCCAGACCGTACCTGACATTACAGATGATCGCAGATTATTATGAAGCATTGCAGGGATACGAAGGTGTGCTTCCGGTACTACCGATGAAGGATACTGTTTATCTGAGTGAAGATGGTAAATCAGTATCAAAGCTGCTTCCGAGACAGAAAGTATTCGCAGGTCAGGCCCCCGAAATTTTTAAATTTGAACCATATCTTAAGGCAAATGAGACGTTGCTGCCGGATGAAATTTTACAGATTAATGGCTCCACAGAACCGGCTGTTCTTTCAAATATGAATATCCGGATGGTAATGGGGAGTGAGAAAAATATTAAGATTACAACAGCAGTTGATCTGCAAAGATTTTGCGAAGAAAAGGGTAAAAGATGAAAGCATATGTATTACATGGCATCAATGATTTGCATCTGGAAGAAAAAGAAATGCCATATGTTCCGGATGGATGGGTTTTGGTAAAAGTGAAAGCGGCGGGAATCTGTGGCTCAGATATTCCACGTATTTATAAAACAGGAGCCCACAGACATCCGATTATCCCGGGACATGAATTCTCCGGACAAGTGGTAGCCAACAGAGCGTCCGGAGCAGATGCCTCAGGCTGGGAAAATAAGCGGGTCGGAATCTTCCCATTAATTCCCTGTGGTGAGTGCGACTGCTGTAAACAGCAAAAATATGAAATGTGTAATCATTATAACTATCTGGGGTCAAGATGTGATGGTGGATTTGCGGAGTATGTAGCTGTCCCTAAGTGGAATCTCATAGAACTGCCGGATCAGGTGTCTTATGAGGCAGCTGCAATGCTGGAACCTATGGCAGTAGCCGTACATGCAATGCGAAATGCCGGGCCGGGGAAAGATGAATCGGTTGTTGTGTGCGGGCTGGGAACTATCGGTCTGCTGCTGGTTATGTTTTTACAGCAGAGTGGCATAAAGCATATTCTGGCCATCGGAAATAAGGATTTTCAAAGGCATTGTATAAGTCAAATCGGTAAAAATATTGAATTTGTAGATATGCGTTTTGATTCTGTTCATGACTGTGTCATGAATCGTACCAACGGACGTGGTGTTGATGTTTTCTTTGAATGTGTTGGGAAGAATGAAACCGTAATTAATGCAATAGACGTAACTGCTCCTGGAGGAAGGATTCAGTTGATTGGTAATCCGTATACGGATATGCATTTGGAAAAAGCGGTATATTGGAACATATTACGGCATCAGCTGACATTACTCGGAACGTGGAATTCCTCATTTACCAGGTCAGAATCGGATGACTGGCATTTTGTACTCGACTGTTTAAAAAAGGGTACCATACATCCGGAGCTATTAATCACACACCGGCTGCCCATGGATCAATTAGAATCGGGGTTAACGTTGATGCGTGACAAAACAGAAGATTTTGTGAAGGTGCTTTGCTTTCCTGAACAGGCAGATTAAAGCAGTCTCTATACTTTGCGTATGGGGACTGTTTTATTGTTCCATACTTATACTGTAATAATATAGTTCGGTACCATCCCAAAAGTTGTCAAACCATTCAAAATGTAGTAAAATAATGTAGATTGTTTTTTGAATTGAGGAATCAGCCTTTTATGTGTGGAATTGTAGGATTTATCGGCAATTCAATAAGTAAAGATCTAAGAATCGGGATTGTGGAACGGATGAATCACCAGATTGTTCATAGAGGACCGGATGCTGCCGGTATCTGGCTGGATGAGCAAAGTGGTGTGACCTTCGGACATCGCCGTTTATCCATTCAGGATCTTTCTCCCAATGGCGCACAGCCGATGCATTCCCATTCCGGCCGCTTCGTGATGGTGTATAATGGGGAAATTTATAATGCAGAGGAATTGAAAACCGCACTTTGTGATAAGTATTCTGAAGAGATACAGTTTCGCGGAACATCAGATACCGAAATCCTGCTGGAGGCCTTTGAAGCGTTAGGCGTGTCTGCAACATTGGATATTGCCAAGGGGATGTTTGCAATTGCTCTTTATGACAGGCAGGAAAAAAGGCTTACGCTGATTCGGGACCGGGCCGGGGAGAAACCTTTGTTTTACGGCTTTGTGGAAGGGCAGTTTGTATTTGCTTCAGAATTGAATGCGATAGCTGTGTTCCCGGGATTTCAGAAAAAGATTGCTTCCCAGAGCGTTACAGAGTTTATCCGTTATGGATATGTTCCTGCACCCGGAACCATTTATGAAGGAATCTATAAGCTGATGCCCGGATGCCTGCTGACACTTTCCGTACCATTTGATCAGGAAGCAGTGTCACATAAAAGCTACTACTCGATTGCTGAAATAGCGAAA
The DNA here is from genome assembly GCA_051879415.1 of Lachnospiraceae bacterium. GTDB lineage: Bacteria > Bacillota > Clostridia > Lachnospirales > Lachnospiraceae > NK4A136. The sequence continues at coordinate 5,551 of JBJELZ010000119.1, read as the reverse complement.
AATGGCGAAGAGCATCCTTTCCGTGGAAGCTTTGAAGAGGCAGTGGATCAGCTGGAATTTTTACTTAAGAAATCCATAAAAGGACAGATGATATCGGACGTTCCCCTGGGAGCTTATTTGTCCGGTGGAATTGACAGTGCAACCATTGTTGCACTGATGAGTGAATTAAGTGACAGTAAGGTAAAAACCTTTACCATAGGATTTGAAGATAAGAAATATAATGAGGCTGTATTTGCAAAAGATATTGCGAAGCATCTGGGAACCGATCATACGGAATTGTATGTCAGTGAAAAGGAATTGAAGGATGTGATTCCGTTGATTCCAAAGATTTACGGAGAACCCTTTGCGGATTCGTCCCAGATTCCAACGTATCTTGTAAGCAGGCTGGCGAAAGAAAAGGTTACTGTTTCCTTAAGTGGAGATGCAGGTGACGAGCTGTTCTGTGGATATATGACCTATGTAAAGCTGATGAAAGTTTGGGAAAAGAGCGGAAAAGTTCCGATGGGGCTTAGAAATGCTGCTGCAGGACTGGCAAAAGGAATGGCAGCAATCAGCACAGGAATCAGTCCTTCTGCTGCAAGAAAGCTGTATCGTGGCGGTCTCTGCCTGAGTGCCGGGGATTCCGTTGCCATGAAGGAAGCATTGGGACACAGTAATCCTTTGATGGACAGGCTGGCATATTCCATGGTGCCGGTCAATGAAAAACGGGAATGGAAGTTAAAGGATGAGTGTGTGGCTCTGATGCTGGATGATATGCTTCATTATCATCCGGATGATATTCTGGTCAAGGTGGATCGTGCCGGAATGGCAGTTTCTTTGGAGAACAGGATTCCAATGCTGGATAAGGATATTATGGAGTTTGCGTTCTCGCTGCCGTTAGCGTATAAATATGATGGATGTGTTACCAAGAAAGTCCTGCGAAATGTCTTATACCGCTATGTTCCCGAAACAATGATGGACCGGCCCAAAAAGGGATTTTCTGTTCCTTTGGAGCGGTGGCTGAAGGAAGGCGATACTGCAGAATGGGCAGGAGAGCTTCTGACAGACAGTAAAGCAGCTGCAGACGGACTTTTGGATGGAAAGCAGGTAGAAAAGCTGTGGAAGCAGTTTAAAAAGGATGCAGGTACGCCGCGTCTTGTATGGAACGTACTGATGCTGGAGCAATGGTATCGGTATATACATGGCAATTAAGGCAAAAATATCAGTATTTTTGTTTGAGAAAGGAACTGACATGAAGAAAATCCTGATGATTTCCGATACGATTGTCATGCCTTTAGAGCGGGGCAATCGGAAACGTGTTTACAATTTAATCAATATGATGCGTGCTCACGGTTGTGAGGTGGATTTCTTATATCTGGCAACGTATCCGGAAGAAGATCCGGCACTTACCAGAGAATTTATCGGTGAGGAGCATTTTATCAGGTTTGAAAATAAAAAACGTACCTTCCCGGTTTTTTGTAAACGTAAGGTAAGGAAGGCATTGGAACTTCTCCATATTCCGGGGCTGTTCAAATATTTTGATATTGACGAAAAAATCAGTCCGGAAATAGGCAGTTTTATGACTGACCTGATGAAGGAAAGACAGTATGATGTTGTCTGGGCAGAATATATTTATACCTCCAAGGCACTGCTGTATGTGCCGGAAGGCGTGACAAAGGTTATCGATACAGTCAATGCGTTTACTTTTAAGCGACAGATGTATGAAGCGGTAGGGTATAGAAATTATGAATTTGCCATCACCGAGAAGGAGGAAGCCCGTGGACTGAAGCGTGCAGACTGGGTTGTGGCCATTCAGGAGGAAGAGGAGAAATTCTTTCGTGGCATTTTACCGGAAACTGTCAAAACCTGTACCATTGGAGAAAATATGCCGGTTCATGAACCATACGTTGCAAAAACAAACAATATCCTGTTTTTGGGAAGCTTTTATGTAGTAAACCGTGAAGGGGTAAAGCACTTTATTGATCACATCATTCCCATATTAAAAAGAAGTGGGATTCCTTTTCATGTGCAACTGGCAGGAACCATCTGCAGACACATTCCTGATGGAGAGGATTATGAAAAACTGGGCATCATAGATGACATCGATCAGGCTTATGAAAATGCGAGACTGGTCATTAATCCTGTGCATGTTGGTACAGGACTGAATATTAAGACGATAGAGGCAGTCAGCAAAGCAAAACCGCTTGTATCCCATTCAGTGGGCGTAAGAGGACTTTCTACGGATCGTCCGTTTGCACTGGTTGCAGATGAAGACCAGGCATATGCCGAAGCAATTCTTACCCTGCTTTCAGATGACGAAAAAGCTATGGAGCTTTCCACCAATGCAAGCATGTTCATGAAGCAGTATATTGCAAAGAATGACGCATCCCTGCAGAAAATTTTGGCAGACTGATTCCTGCGGACCGTCATATATTACCGGCACAGTAGATTACCATTAAGTTTGCTGTACTTTGCCAGCCGTCATATGGTACCGGCACAACAAATTATCATTAAGTTTGTACCGATACCATATGACGGGCTGGCATGGCAGCACAAACTTAACGAATATCATGATTTGGAGCAGTTGAATGAATGTTTTCAAAAGACTCAGACAATTATTGAATAAAAAGCAGAAGCGTACCGTGATCCTTCTCATATTTTTGATCTTTATTGGTGCATTGCTGGAAACACTCGGGGTATCCATTATCCTGCCACTGGTTTCCGCCATTGTTGAACCACAGGAAATTTTGGAGAATGAATATGTTATCATGGTATGTGACTGGTTTCATCTGTCCTTTCAGGAACCGGCAGCCTTTGTCAGACTAATGCTGATTGCTACAATGGTAGTGTTTGCAGTTAAAAATTTATATCTTCTTTTTCTGGCGTATATACAGGCTGGTTTTGTAACAAAAACAGAAGCAGAAACGTCTATCCGGTTGTTAAATGAGTATTTGAACCGGCCATATGAATATTATCTGAATGCTGACGTGAATGCCTTATTCCAGACAATAAATAAAGATATTCCCCATGTTTTTGAACTGCTTCAGGAAGTGATGAAGCTGCTGACAGAGATTGCAGTGTCAATCTGTCTTTGTGCCACATTGCTTTTGGTAGTTGATATGAAGATGACCCTTAGTATTGCAGTACTGCTTCTTATTATGGTGGTTTTTATTATCTTCGTTTTGAAGCCGAAGCTTGGAAATCTCGGTCAGGGAAGATTAAAACAGCAGGTTCTTACCATGAAGTGGATGCAGCAGGGTATTTTTGGAATCAAGGATGTAAAGGTAGCGGCTAAGGAAAATTATTTTCTGGGAAATTTTGCAGACGCATACCGGAAACTGTCCGGTGTAACAAGAAGATACACCGTTTTGAATACGGCACCAAGGCTCATTATAGAAACGGTCTGTATCGTAGGGCTGCTGGCATATATGCTGGTGAGTTTTATGAATGGTGCTGATATGAAAAGTATGCTGCCGCTGCTGGCTGCGTTTGCACTGGCGGCTGCACGTCTGATGCCGAGTATCAATCGAATTTCTACGCATTTATCCACGATAGCATATTATGAACCGTCTTTGAATTTTGTCTGTGATCATCTGAATATTGCATCCCTGAAGGACGCTGAGTTGGAAAACAATCAGGAGATTATGGAGATCAAGGATAGGATTGCGTTGAAAAAGATTACGTTTGCTTATCCTAATTCGGAACGTAAGATTTTTGATAGTGCAGATATGGAGATTCCTGTAGGAAAATCAGTTGGTGTGATCGGAAGCTCCGGTGCCGGAAAGACAACGATTATTGATGTGCTTTTAGGTCTTCTGAAACCGCAGGAAGGCAGCGTTTTATGTGACGGGACAGATATCAGGGAGCATTATGCGGCATGGCTTCATAATATCGGGTATATTGCTCAGAACATTTACATGCTGGATAACACGATTCGTGCCAATGTAGCATTTGGTGTAGAAGAGAAAGAAATTAATGAGGAACGGATCTGGAAGGTGCTGGAGGAAGCACAGATGGCTGATTATATCCGCACCCTGCCGGAAGGACTGGATACCGTGATCGGTGACCGCGGAGTGCGGCTGTCAGGCGGTCAGAGGCAGAGAATCGGAATTGCCAGGGCACTTTATCATGATCCGGAACTTCTAGTCTTTGATGAAGCAACCAGTGCACTGGATAATGAGACGGAAGCTGCAATCATGGATGCAATTAATTCCCTGAAGGGAAAAAAGACCATGGTCATTATTGCACATCGCTTAAAAACCATAGAAAATTGTGATATCGTCTATAAGGTGGAGCAGGGAAAGATAGAAAGGACAACATTATAGTGTTATGAAGATAGCAATTATTCTGCCCCATTTTTATCCGTATGTGGGTGGTGGCGAAAAAATGTTTTATGATCTGGCAATGGGACTTGCAAAGCTCGGACATGAAGTGCATGTTGTGGCAAGAAATGTCGGAGAGGAATATCTGGGATATCGCAGGCTGGAGCAGCTGGAAGTCTGGTACTGTCCCTGGCGTTCCATGTTTGGTCATCCGTTTCCTAAGGAGAGTGATATCGAACCGCATATTGCATGGTGTGATCTTGTGCACACCTCCATCTTTACGACTTCACCGGTTGTTAGCCGGCTGGCAAGAAAATATCACAAACCTTCCGTGCTGACGATATATGAAGCAAGAGGTTTTAAATGGTACTGGGCTGACAACTGGCTTCGGGCAACTGCATTTTTCCTGGTAGAGCAGTATACCTGCAGGCAGAAATTTGATTGTTATCACGCAATTTCTGATGCAACCAAAAGAGATATAGAGAAATATATTGGGAAGAAAAATGTGCAGAGGGTTTATCTTGCCAATGAACTGGGGAAGACAGATAACAACTCTGATTTTTTGCTACGAAAGTATTTTGACGTTCCGGAGGATGCGAAAGTATTTTTGTATTATGGAAGACCGGGGAAGACAAAGGGTGTTCAGATCTATGAACAGGCGATTGCAGAGGTCAAAAAGAAGTGCCCGGATATCAGGGAGAAGAAGGTGTGGTTCTGCTTCCTTCTTGGCAGGGAACCGGAGGATCTTCGTGCAGAGTTTATAAAGAAGGTTAACAGGGACGGACTGGATGAGATCGTAAGAATCCGGGATTCCGTGAATAGAGAAGAACTGGAGGCATGTATCCGTCAGGCAGATGTGGTAGTTGTTCCTTCTTTGACAGAAGGATTTGGATTCAGTGCATTGGAAGCCTGCCAGATTGGGACGAAGCTGATCTACAGTGATGGTGGTTCCCTGCCGGAGGTGGCATATGGAACCTGCCGATCCTTTCAGAACCGCAATGTGGAGGATCTGGCAGATAAGCTGATGGTTGCAATAGAAGAAAGAGAAGATGCATTTGATACAGTTGCAGAGAAAACATTTACCTATGAGGAAATGCTGGGTGGAATTGTAAAGCTATATGGAGAAGTAGTGAAGGAATGTTAATTCTGTTATGGATTCTTGGAATGGCAATGTCATTCTATATGACATCAATCATATATCGTAAGGCGGAGCTTGGAAGAGTTCTGATTGTTTCGCAGGGCTTTTATTA
>JBJELZ010000118.1:0-2264 GCA_051879415.1 Lachnospiraceae bacterium | reverse complement strand
GCCGGAATCCGGCACCAATTCCCATTTCTTTATATACACAGGAAAGGAGATATACTTTGTTTACTACAAATGAATTATCAGCAATTGACTCATCCTATTTTAGGATTCTTCAGGCAGGAGCCTACTGTGTAACCCTTCAGTCAAAGAATACCAAGCACTACTGGCATCTTATTGCAGAAGACGGTCTGAATTACACTTCCTGCCAGATCAACCACAAGCACCACTACGAAAATCCATATCACAGACATCGCAACAAACCGAATCTGAAATCCGCTCTGAACGAAATCCGTTCCCATGATGCCTTCCACTTAAAACGGCAAAAAAAGAAGCACTCCTAATAGAAACGCTCCATACTGTTAAGGGCTTCCCGGATTAAGAGAAAGCCAATTATTGCTGCTATAATCAAAACACCCATCCTTTCTCAGAACACGATAATTCCACGTTCATCATATACAGAGCCGTCATTCCCCTGATTTCTGATTGCCCTGTCAAGAGCCATGACCGTTGCCACTGCGGCATCAATCTTCTCCGTGGACTTTTCCTTATCCATCTTGATATTACCTGCCGGATCCTGTCTGACATAAACGTTATCCATCATCCACCGAAGCACTTTGTGGCCTCCGTGGGCAATACGCTCCTCCAAGGTCAGTTTCATCAGTTCCTTGGTCGGAGGACTCATATCCTTGTATCCCTGACCGAAGGGGACAACCGTAAATCCCATTCCCTCCAAGTCCTGCACCATCTGTGTCGCACCCCATCTGTCAAAAGCAATCTCTCTGATGTGATACTTTGTACCGAGTTCCTCTATAAAGTTTTCAATGAATCCGTAATGAATGACATTACCTTCCGTGGTCTGAAGACACCCTTCCGCTGCCCACACATCATAGGGAACGTGATCCCGTCTGACACGAAGCTTCATGTTGTCTTCCGGAATCCAGCAGTACGGAAGAATGATATACTTCTCATCATCATTCCTCGGTGGAAACACAAGTACAAAGGCGGTGATATCCGATGTGCTTGAAAGGTCAAGGCCGCCATAGCAGTCCCTTCCGGCCAGTTCCTCCTCATGAACCGGAAATGCACAGGCATCCCATTTATCCATCTGCATCCATCTGGTGGACTGCTTTACCCATTGGTTCAGACGAAGCTGTCTGAAAATATTTTCCTCTGCCGCATTCTCTCTTGCACTGATATAGGCATTTCTTACCTTTTCAATATCAATCGTATAGCCGAGGGAGGGATTTGACTTATACCATGTGGCTTCACTGGTCCAGTCATCCTCATCGGCTGCCCCATAAATCACGGGATAAAAAGTCGGATCGATTTTTCGTCCTTCCAGAATATCCACTGCTTTCTGATGCTGTTCAAAACAGATGGAATTTCTGTCCGTCCCGGCTGTGGTAATCAGAAAATACAGCGGCTGGGTTCTGGCATCACCGGAGCCTTTTGTCATGACATCAAACAGTTCCCTGTTAGGCTGTGCATGAAGTTCATCGAAAATTACCGCATGGACATTCAGACCGTGCTTGGTATATGCCTCTGCCGACAGTACCTGATAAAAACTGTTTGTCGGCAGATATACAAGCCGCTTTACCGACATGACAGGCTTTATCCGCTTTTTCAGTGCCGGACACTGATCCACCATATCCACCGCAACATCAAATACGATGGATGCCTGTTGCCTGTCGGAAGCACAGCCGTAAACTTCTGCTCCCCATTCCCCGTCACCGCAGGTCATGTATAAGGCAATGGCGGCTGCCAGTTCCGATTTTCCGTTCTTCTTTGGGATTTCCACATAGGCTGTATTATACTGCCTGTATCCGTTATCCTTAACCGTGCCGAATATGTCACGAATGATAACATCCTGCCAAGGAAGCAGTTCAAACGGAACACCCCTCCACTTTCCCTTGGTGTGTTTCAGGCAGTTAATGAAATGCACTGCATGGTCCGCTTTTTCCTGACAAAACATTAACCGCCACCGCCTTTCACAAGTAAAAGTTCCATCTCATCACTCTGTTTATCCTCGTTCTTATCCGAAACGATCCTGCTTCTGGCAGACGGTGTCAGACCGAACTGCTCACAGAATTTGTTCATGATTTTCAGATAAGTCTGGGCAATGGATACCTGCGGTACCTGCTGCCAGTATCCGCTCGGGGTCTTTACGATTGTACCGTGCTGGGTAATAAACTCCTCTGCTTCCTTCCATCTGGCGTATGCCTGACAGTATCCGGCAAAGGCAGCCATATCAATCTCCGTAAGGATTC
>JBJELZ010000117.1:0-2268 GCA_051879415.1 Lachnospiraceae bacterium | reverse complement strand
CACAATTACAAACCGCATATATGCAATCCTCCGTACTTTAAACCAGCTTTCTCAATCCAGGTATTTTTTTCATCACCCATGTTACCAGATAACCGGCCAGCATAATACATGCACACCATACCAATGCCGAGACCATTTCATCCATCCATTCTGTCCGGGCATAAAACAGATCCCTGATTCGTTTCATAAGAGAAAATTTATCAATAAAGAATATATGCCAAAGATAGATTCCAAAAGTACAGCCACCTAAAGAAGTAATCATTCGTTTTAAATAAGGCAGTACTTTTTTCTTATGACCACTTTGAGACAATCTGCATTGAATTTCTTCTATCAGATATTTCACTGTAAGATAAAATGTAAAACAATATAATACAATATATTCCGAGCATTTATTCTGGTCCAGAGAAACAATCGTTCCCAGATCTGCTTCCCTTCTCGTCAAGAGGAAGGATAACACCATAACCGCCAGACACACTAACCACAACGGAAGCAATACCCTGCGTGTCGTATTCCGTTCCATTCTGTGATGAATAAAATACCCCATACAGGGATAAAGAACTGCCAGTTCTGTTATCCACCGGATATTGAGATAACTATTCAGACCGGATTGATCAGACCACATAAAATCCTGAAATAAGGGCACAATCACCAAAAAAATCGCAATCAGAACAGATAAATAATAAAATTCCTTATTTGTAAGATTCTGAACCATTCTACGTAAAAATGGCAGACAGATCAGATATGAGATATAGGCATAAAGATACCAGAAGGGTATTGACCACCCTTCTCCTATGAACCGGCTGAAAAAAGTACCAAAACTAAGCACTTCCGTTCCTGCCTTTACTGCACAAAGATAATAAAACAATGAAAAAGCAAACAAGGAAAGGACAATTCTTAAAATCCTGTGTTTCCAGATTCTACCAATATCTTCTGTTTTAGATAGCAATAGGGCTCCGGATACAGCAAAGAAAAGAGGAATTTCCATTTTATAAAAAATACTGATGATCAGATAGACCCAGTATCTGACACTTCCCAAACTACATTGCTGCAATAATTCATGTCCTTTCGTATGCGTAAAAATAACAAAAAAACATGCAAATATTCTGATGACTTCCATATATAAATATTGCCGCTTTTGTTCCTCTTTTCCCATGTATGTTTTGATCCGTTCTTTTTAAAATTTATTCAATATCTGTACGTATCTCTTACCGTCAGTCGCCAAATTCTCCCAGCATAATAACCTCCGGCTCCAGCATTACGCCACTGCTCTCCCTGACCTTCTCCTGAACATTTCGGATCAGCCGGTATACATCTGATGCCGTTGCATTGTCCCGATTAATCACAAAGCCACAATGCTTCTCTGATACCTGTGCACCACCCACAGAATATCCTCTAAGGCCAGCATCCTGGATCAGTTTTCCTGCAAAATATCCTTCCGGTCGTTTAAATGTGCTTCCCGCACTGGGATATTCCAGTGGCTGCTTCTCCCTGCGGGCACTCATATTTTCATTCATTTTCTGCCGGATCTGTTCCTGGTCGCCCGGCAAAAGCTCCAGTTCTACAGATAATGCGATCATCTGTCTCTGTTTCAGGATACTGCTGCGATACCCAAATGCCATCTCCTCACCGGACAGGGTAACCACACAAAGATCCTCATCTAAAAGTCTTACGCGGTGCACCACCTGCTTCATTTCCCCACCATAGGCTCCGGCATTCATCACAACTGCACCGCCAATCGTTCCGGGAATCCCAAAAGCAAATTCCATTCCGGAAAGGCCTTCCTCTGCTGCCAGCTGTGCCACCTTACTTAAGGATGCTGCTGCACCGGCATACAGATAGTTCACAGGAAGATTGTCTGCCATCTCTGTCAAAGCAGTCTTACAGTTCAGGAAATCACCGCAAAGACGAATCATAACACCATCAAAACCCTGATCACTTACCAGAAGATTACTGCCATTCCCAAGTAGATAGTATTTCATCCCTGCTTCCCGAAGATACTTCAATAATGCGATCAGACCTTCTTCACTTTCTACATTTGCCAGATATGCCGCATTTCCTCCAACACGAAAAGTCGTATAATGTGACATCGGAACATTTGTAAAAATATTCTGCTCACCAACGATTTTTTTAATTTTATCAGTCACTGAACTCTCCCGATTATCTGATTTTTAACTTAATACCAGTTTGGCAGCTCCGTAGATACCCGCATCATAGATACTACAATTTCACTGGGCTCACGGTCGAGACAGCGTCCGGATCATTACACCA
>JBJELZ010000116.1:0-10898 GCA_051879415.1 Lachnospiraceae bacterium | reverse complement strand
TCAAGGTACGAATGTTGAACTGGCTAACTTAATGCCATTGTTTTGTCACAAGGAGCGTCCCTAATTTATTGGTGTAAACTTTACCTGAAAACCTTCTGCATGCGATTTTGTATAATTTAGGATGTTAAGCGGGAATCCTCGGTAATTCAAATCCCTATGAAGTTCACACAAGCTGGATATAGATAAAGGAAGTTGGTGTAAATAAAAATGGAATATTTTGACACGGGAAAGAAAATTTTCTATAGTATACATAAATATTTATTTATTCCTATAGGGGAGAAAAGCGATGATCGAAGAACAGAACAACAGGAATGACATAGAAACCGTTTTTATAAAAGAAGAGATTTCCAAATGTGAAGATTTAGAAGATTTGAAACAAATGGTTTTTCCTAAGATTCGAGGGCAGCAGGAGGAATGGTCCCGCAAGGTTAATGAGATGATTAAGGAAAATGGATTTACAAAATCAAAATTTGCAGACTTGTGCGGTGTCAGCAGGGTATCTGTTGATAAGTGGTGCAAGGGGGCAATTCCAAAGAACAGAGAGACATTTCTCAGAATAGGAATGGCAGCAGGATATTCATTGGAAAAGATGAATCAGCTGCTGCAGAGATATGGACGATATCCGGCATTATATTCAAAGAGTCTGGAAGATTGTGTCTGTATCTATGTCATCAGCCATAACTATGGTGAAGAAACCTTGGAGAAGTATCAATATATTCTAAGTAAAATCAAAGATAACATCATAAGAGATGAAAATGCCGAAGAAGTAGAGAATGTGACAACAGAAAAGTTTGATGAAAAGCTTTCCAGGGTACAGGATGAGGATGAATTGGAGCAGTTTATTACAGATAATATTGCAATGTTTTCTAATGCTTATCACAAATTTTATGCATATGTAAAGATGAATATCAGTGCCAACTATATGGAGCCTGCTTATGCAGAGAGTGTTTTTGCAATGGCAGAGATTCAGGGATGGTCCTCTTCTTTAAGACAATGTGTATCAGCAATACGGCAGAATAAATGGTATCCGACAAGAAATAAGATTATTTCATTGGGGCTGCATCTTAGTATGGATCACGAGCAGATTGATGAAATGCTTGAACTGGCCCATATGGAACCGCTTTGTGCTAAAAATATTTTTGAAAGTGTCATTATGTTTATCTTGGATGATGCCAGTCTGAATAACATGCTCGATATTGCTTCGGAGGATTATGATCCGGATGAACTATGCAATTACGCAAGAGAAATACTGAGTTCGCTGGAGCTTCCTGAAGTAGAAGATTTTATATCAGAATTACCGGAGGTAGATGATGTTTGGTAAAAAAGGAAATAGCTTAATTGTCATTGAAAATGGACAGCTTACAACGTATGTGCTGGATGATAAACTGGTATGGGAAGTGGGAAGACCCTCGAAAGACAATATCCCGGATATAAAAATGCATTCAACCACAGTCAGCAGACAACATGGCCGATTTCAGAATCTGGATGGAATGTGGTTCTATCTGGATAAAAAGGGTAAGAATGGTACGGTGTATAATGGAAAACATGTGACTGCAGGGATCCATGGACGTATAAAGCCGATTACATTAAGAGATGGAGATATCCTTATTTTCGGAGGCGGAGAAGAGGCGGTCATTAACAGTAAAACAATTTGGGCGATGTTTTCTGAACATCTTTACGATCAGAGATGGAGAGTGGAAGATACAAGGGGATTATCGACTTTGTCATTTACAGGTGGAGAAGATGCAACGGTGTTGGAAGAACCTGCAAGGGGAACAGTGATTGATAAGAATACAGGTATTGCTATCTATATGGGAGATATTACCTATTTGAATGGCGATATAGCCGTTGTGGGAAAGTAGAAGGGAAGATATTTTGGAACCTACATTTGCACAAGAGAAGGTGGAACAGATCCTTATAAAGCTTGATGATACTGCAAATCTGTTTCCGCAATTTGGATTGAAAAAAGTGAATAACGAACTGCAGCTTCTGGGGAGTGGCGGCTTCTCTTTCGTGTATGAGATGTACAACAAGGAAAGACCGGAACTATCGTTTGCAATGAAAGTAATCGGGCTGCAGAGACATACAGTAACCTCAGAAGAGTTCTGGAATACAGGAAGAATTCAGTGGATTTTATGTCAGGAATGCCAATATATCATGAGAGTCCTTGATGCCAGAGAACTGCTTGTGTCTTTTGACGAGACCGGAAATATCGAAGAAGTAAAGGACGCAGCAAAACAGGTATGGGAAGAGGGGGAATCGTGTCTTCATCTTCAGATTGTCCTAATGGAGAAGCTTGACAAATTACTTCAGAAGGATAGATTTGGCAAAGTTCAATTATTAAGGGAGGAATTGAATAACGAGAAGGAAGTGCTTAAGTTTGCTCTTGAAATAGGGCAGGCTCTTGCCGGTGCACATAATAACAAATGTCTGCACAGGGATGTAAAGCTGGAAAATATTTTCTGGGATCAAACAGCACAGGTGTATAAGCTGGGAGACTTTGGCATAGCGAAATGGGCTGAGGATGGTAATGCGGAGACCATTGTATATACAGATGGATACGGTGCACCCGAAATTGAAAGAAGACTTTATGATTGTTATAATGCCACAGCGGATATCTATTCCTTTGGCATTACTTTGTATTTGCTGTTAAATGATCTAAGATTTCCGGGATCAGACGGGTATTATTCGAAGGTAGAGGTGCAGTATCATCCGGAATTTGTATTCCCGGCACCGGTTCATGCATCTGAAAAAATGACACGGGTAATTCGTAAGATGTGCAGCTATTACCCCAAAGATCGATATCAGTCCATGAATGAAGCTCTTATAGAATTGACTTCCGTATTAGATTCCCTGCAGAATGCGGCAGAAGATGAAGAACTGCTTGAACTGGCTGATATGGTAACGGAGACATACCGGGAAGAAAAGACAGATGCAGAAGATGTACGTGAACCGGAAAAACGCCCAAAAACAAGAGCAGAGCGAAAAGAAGAGCAGAAGGTTATAGATGAAATATACAGAGACGACAGTTTGAAGTACCTGCTGGTATTAACCATACTTATGACTCTTTTGTTTAAGGGTATCCAGTCGGATGGTTCCATGGTAACCAATTGGATGTTTTATGTATTACCGGGGGCTGTGCTGTTCGAAGCATTATTACAGAGGGTAAAAGAATTTCACCTGTTTTTTGGTGCCATAGTTGTGGTGTTTTCTGTATTTTCGGTTTATACACTGGGGCTGACGGTCCCTCATATTGTTTTGATATTATGTGTTTTGATCGGGTGTCCGGTTCTGTCACTAGCAGGAGCATTTTCGACAGGATTGTGGATGCTGTTTGAGATATCCAATCAATTACAATTTCTGGATTATTTATATCAATGGGATCTGGGCTGGATACTTTTGATTGCAGTAATGCTTACGGTTAACAGGTATTTCCGGATGGGAACGATCTGGAAAAAGATAACTACTGAAAGAGCTTTCTGGGTCAACTTTATTTATGACAAAATATTTATTGTTATGTTTATTGCAGGGCTTGTCCTGTTTGTGCTTCAGAAATGCAATGGGATGAATTTGCCTATCCTTATAGAACGTATGCATTTGATCAGAACCGGCCTGATTGGATTTCTTGGAATCATGGTATGTTTCCGGTGGGATCGGCTTGAGGATAGATATATTAAAATAGGAGAAGAAGTAACTGTAGATGATAACTTCCTGGACAAATGAAGATATTGAGGCTATCCTGATACAACTGAATCATCAAAATCTCCCGTTTGGAAAGTATGAATTTTCAGCTCTTGGACAAGGGCTTTGTTTGCTTGGGAAAGGTGCTTCTGCAAATGTATATGAAGCATTTCAGAAAGGGAAGACGAAAAAAGAATATGCGATCAAGGTGATTGGCTTTGGAAGCAGACATGTTTATTCTGAATCCTTTGTTAACTCAACAGAAGTACAAAAGGAGTTAGGATTATTTGAGAATCATGTTGTTAAGATATTTGATTTCATAGAGCTACGGGTATGGATTGAAGGAGAACATGAGGTAAGCCGGGTACAGAAGATAGACCCCTTTGAAATAGATAAACCGGAGGGCAATTATCTTCATCTGCAGTTTATTTTAATGGAAAAGATTGCACCTGTATTTACCACAAACAGATTGGAGCATAAACTGTTTCCGTATAAGCTGGCAGTCTATGATGAACAGGAAATCATAAAGCTGGCATATGATATCGGAACGGCAATCGACAGTGCACATAAAAAGAAACTGATTCATAGAGATATTAAGCTTGAAAATATTTTTTATACGCCGAGGGGCGGACGATATAAGCTTGGCGATTTTGGGATTGCAAGAACTACGGATGATGGGCTGGCAAGTACTGTGGCATTTACGAAAGGCTATGGAGCCCCGGAAGTGGTTGGTACATTGGATGATAAATATGACTATACTGCCGATATTTATTCTTTTGGCATGATGCTTTATGTTTTGTTAAATGAAATGAGGTTTCCGGAATCAAATAATTATCATCCAAATGTAATGCAGTATGTGCAGGGATATAGACCTCCGGAACCGGTGAATGGTTCTGACGAGCTGGTAAGAATTGTGCTTAAGATGATAAGCTTTGATCCGGATGACAGATACCAGTCGATGGAGGAAGTGCTCAATGAATTTGACAAATTAAAGTACGGAGAGAGAGTCAAATATCAGAGAGAACATAGAAGCAGTGCACTTGTGCTGGGAGCCGCTTTTGCAATCATGGGGTCTGTCTTCTGGAAGCTTTCCTTTGCACCGGAAATGGTGCTGGAGCTTAATGCCTTAACGTATCTGCTCTGCGCAGTTGGTATCGGGATAAGTATTCTCCAAATATTAAGAAAGAAAACGGATTTCATAAGCATCGGAATCTTTGGTGCCGGTGTGCTCGCAGCCAATATTACATATTTGACGATGCGTAATCGTTCGCTTCTTGTGACGGATTTTTATGAATACCGATGGATGGCAGTGCTTCTTTTGTCATTGGCTGTGGTGCTTCTTTTCCTCCATTGTGTTCTTGGAGAAAGAATTGAGTCTTTGACAAAAAGGTATTTATCGAAAAATATCTATTGGATTATGGTTGGTCTTTATTATATTTTGCTGATCTTACTATCAGACAGCAAAAATATCGTAGGGGAATCGACGTTCCATCTTTTTAGCTGGATATTTGGAAAGGATACCATGGATTGGGTAAAGACATGGAATCCCGGACTGGTGGGAATCTTTGGATTGGCATTTTGTATACTATGGGTAGCACGAGAGGGAATCCTGATTTTTATCGAAAAGAAATGGGAAATGAAAGGATGATATATTTGAAAGCCCGGGGCCGTAATTGGCAGCCGGGTTTTTGTTTTGTGTAAAGTTCATCTGAAATGAAAAATAATAAAGGAGTTATGATAAGTATGTAAGCAAGTGATGGAACAAAGGAGGATGGGAAGATGGCAAACAATTACAGTGTACCGGCATTGGAAAAAGAGTCCGCAAATGGTATTCAGCAGGTTTCTCTTATTACAGATGCATTCACAAATAGAAGATTGTTTCTGTTTGGTGAAATTGATCAGAATCTGGTTTTCTCATTTACCATGCAGATGCTTAGCCTGATGGAGGATGAGCAGTCAGAAATCAATATTTATATCAACAGCCCCGGCGGCGAAGTGAATGCAGGTCTTGCCATTTATGATCTGATTCAATCCTGTAAAGCAACAATTAATATGTATTGTATTGGAATGGCAGCAAGTATGGGCGCATTGATTTTTGCAGGTGGTCAGAGAGGAAGAAGATTTATTCTGCCTCACAGTAAAGTAATGATACATGAACCCTTGATTCCGAATGGCGTGGGTGGCTCAGCATCTTCCATAAAAAGTACAGCGGATTCTATCTTGCAAACAAGAGAAATGTTAAATGGAATTCTTGCTGAACATTCCGGAAAAACATTAGAAGAAATTAACAAAGCAACGGATCATGACAATTTTATGACCGCAAAAGAAGCAATAGAATTTGGTCTTTGTGATGAAATAGTTACAAGAATAGTGTAGGAGGTGTATTATGGAAGAAAGGACAATGAACTCATTTGGTGCAATGATTCTTCCGGATGGAAAGTACTATAGTCTTAATGACAGGGAAACAAGACTCAATAATAATGTGCTCGTTGTTGGAACAACAGGCGCGGCAAAAACAAGAACTGTCATTACGCCGAATTTGCTGGAATGTATTGGCAGTTATGTCGTTACAGATCCCAAAGGGAATCTTTACCGTCAGTGGGGAGATTATATGCGTAATCACGGATATAGAGTTGTTCGGCTCAGTTTTATTCATCCGGAAGCTTCTGTGCATTACAACCCGCTTAAATATGTGAAGACGACACAGCAGATCCAGCAGCTATCCAGTGCATTGGTGAGAAGCAGTGGATGTTTTGCAGCCGATCCGTTCTGGGATGATTCTTCCCTGATGCTGATCAACAGCTTGATTGCATATATCAAGGAAACCAAACCAGAGGATTCGGAAGATCATAATTTTCATAGTATCCTTCAATTGCTGCGTGGTGCCGGAAGACAAAGTACCACTGATCGAAACAGTGCATTGTCGTTCTTGATGGAAGTACACCATGAAAGCAATCCCGGAAGCTGGGCTTATAAGCAGTTTCAGAATGTGAACCAGTCTCCGGAGAGGACTTTTAATACAATTGTTGCTACCTCAATTGCAAAATTCTGTTCCGTGGATACCGAGGAACTTGCTGAGATGATGAAGTATGATGAAATAGATTTGGCATCCATTGGTCAGCAGAAGACAGCAGTATTCGTTGAAGTGTCTGATTCAGACCGGTCAATGGATATGCTGATCAATATGTTCTTTACACAGGCGATGAACCAGCTCTGTACATATGCAGATGAAGAATGTGAAAACAGCCAGCTGCCTGTTCCGGTTCGATTCTTTATGGATGATTTTGCGACCAACTGCAGAATTGATAACTTTGAAAATATGGTGTCAAATATCAGATCCCGTAAAATCTCGGTTATTTTGATTCTCCAGTCTCTTTCCCAGCTTGATAAGAGCTACGGGAAGAGTGCACATACGATCATTGATGATTGCGATACGCTGATTTATATGGGAGGAAATGATCCGGAAACAGCTCATTCCATTGCAATCAGGTGTAATAAAACAACACAGACAATTCTGCATATGCCCCTGTGCACAAGCTGGATCTTCAGAAGAGGCGAAAAGCCTTTTATGTGTAAGAATCTTGAACTGGATGATTACTTATTCTGGAAGGGTGTACGCAAGAAGGGAGCAGATTATGAAGAAGTTTTGGGCTGAAGAATTGAAAACAAAATGTATCGAAATAGCATTTGAAAATGAGAATCCTGAAATGGTATCCAGTGTCATTGAGGCCTATGACCGTATTCTTCACTTTGATGGTATTGCAAAGAAGGAGGGACTGTTGGCACTGGAAGAGGCCGGCGCTGAACTTGATAGAGAGGATTCATCTCAGGAACTGTTTTACAAAATGATTCGTCTTGTGGTGGATGGCCTGAATATGGAATATGTGAGTTCCATCGGAGCAAATTATTACATTACACTGAATCTTCCTTCTTATGCAGGGTTAATGAATATGATGTATATCCAAGGGATTCTCCTGATCCAGGGAGGAGTTCCTTCCTGGATAATTAAAGAAACGTTGAAATCCATGATGCCAAAGGTGATTCTGGAGAAAGTGAACAGACGAGAATGTGAGGAGGAACATTCAGACACTTTGGGAAAAACGGAAAAAGAGGAAAATATACTCAAAAAAGTCTGCGAGGATCATCAGGAAATTGATGAAAGGGATCATTCCATTTTCGGTGAAACAGCAAGAACATTGCTTATGCTTTCTGATACAGATATGCAAAGATTGCTTAGGGACACAGACAATGGTCTTCTGGCAGTTGCAATGAAGGGACTGCCGGGAAGTGCCAGAGCCAAAATACTGAATAATCTGTCAACACGATTGGCAGAAATGGTAGCTGAAGATCTGTTTTCTATGGGCCCGGTTCGTAGGAAGGATGTAGAGGAATTCTGTGTGGAAATTATGCGGACCTTACTTGAACTTGAAAATAAGGGTGAAATTCAGGGATATGATTTTTCGGTGTTGAAGATTTTGCTTGATATATTCGATTCGGCTGAAAAGGAGAATAGGGATCTAAGAGAAAAATATAATGGAATAAGGGCTGTTCTCAATCAGATATACAATAATTAAGTAGTAGCGGAATGGTATAAGTCCCGGCATGGTTCCTGGCTGATTTATGGACATATTCATGGGAACAAAGATGAAACCTATCAATTTATGAAGACTAGGGAACATGCCTTGAATGCCACTGCCTGCATCAATCACTATACGCCGGTATCTGTGAATGAGTTAATCCGGAATAATGAGGCATTTCAAAATGGTACAGTATAGGAGGACTTTTTTATGACATCAGAAGAATTAAAACAGTTGGATAATGAAAAATACAGCAGATATAACCACGACCTGCCTGAGATACTGCTTCACTTTGAGGGAGAAATTATGCGAGTACCACAGACAGGAGAATCACATTTTTTTATAGGATTTGACAATCAGGAAAATTTGTTTAAGGGTACTACTTTAAGAGAACGTATTATGGAGTGCTTCGACAGAGCACAGGAAGCACGGGGAGAAGACCGTAGTGGCAGCATTGAGAGTAGAATAGCCAGAAAGATAAGGGAAGAAGGGTCTTTTGAGGCATATTATCTTGCATGTTGTGGTTCACCGGAGAACACCTTTGACAATCTGATGTATACGCATATGTTTGAGCGTACAGACTCCATAATAATATTGGAAGAGTGGATAGGAGAAACCCCTTGCTATTTGGAGAACGAGGATACTGATATTTAGAGAGTAGGGCTATCAACGTAGGGTGCATGAAGTCCTGGATAGACTACGAACCGAGAAGTTTAAAAGAGATATTAGAGTATCAAGAGTAATCTTTTACAAAGAAGGATAAGGAAAGGAAGCATATGATTTACTTAACCGGGGATACCCACGCAGAGTTTGAACGATTTTCTAATAGAAGAATGAAAAATCAGGGAATGGAACTGACGGAACAGGATTATGTCATAGTATGTGGCGATTTTGGCTTGTGCTGGGAAAAGAATGGAACGTTTGACTATAACTGTAAGTTCTTTGCAGAAAAGAAATATACGATTCTCTGGGTGCAGGGCAATCACGAGAATTATGATATGATTGCAGAATATCCCATAGAGGAATGGCATGGTGGAAAGGCTCGTCACATTATACGGGATAAAGTCATACTGTTGGAAAGAGGGCAGGTATTTACCATAGAGGGAAAGACTTTCTTTACCTTTGGTGGAGCAAGCAGTCATGACATTGCCGACGGTATTCTGGAACCGGATGACCCGGATTTATATGAAAAAAGAAAGAAGCTTGACAGGGAATGGGGGCTTTATCGTATCAATCACGTAAGCTGGTGGAAAGAAGAACTTCCGAACGAGGAGGAGATGCAGGAAGGCAGAAATAATCTACAGCAGCATAATTACAAAGTAGACTATGTTATTACACATTGTGCATCTACCGGTATTCAAAATCAATTGGATAAAGGACCGGGGCAATTGTTTCAGCCGGATATCTTGACGGATTATTTGCAGGAGCTGGAAGATAAATTGGAGTACAGACACTGGTACTTTGGACATTATCATATGGATTTGGATGTGGATGAGAAACATAGTCTTTTGTATTCTTCTATAATTCCGCTGATAGTGTAAACTTGGCTTGAAAAAACAATTTCTGTAATGGTTTATTATGAGTTTAGAACAAAACAAAAGCCAATCGGCAGAATATAAGATACGGAGGATAGAAAAATGGTAGATTACAAGCATATTTGGAAGGTCAGGAAAATTCAGATTATTGTTATCAATGTGATATTTGCAGCATTTGGAATTGCAGTTGCAGTGACAGACAAGAATGTGATGGAAGGAATTGGAATTTGGATTTTTGGAGCCTGGATTGTTGAGACATTAGTTTCCGCATTTAGCAAGTCCGGAGATAAGATGTCCTCTCTGGTAAGAAGCATTGGTGCGAGTTTCTTTTCGGGAATCTTTGCATCGGCATCCGGTGGTTCTACACTCTGGGTATTTTTCTTTATGATTTCTCTGTTTAAAGCTATGTTTGGTTTGATTGCTGTTTCTGCAATTCTAATAGTAGAATTTGTAGCATTTCCGTTTACTACAATTTACTACTTTGTAAAGAGCAGATAGCGGAGCTCTAATCAGATATGTTATGTTGACAATGTTTATTATAATATGCTATATAAAGGAAGTACATATAAAAATTATATAATGGAGGAATGAAGAATGAAATCTAAATTAGGTATTACAGTAGGTTTATTAGGTGCGGCTGTTTATTTTGCAGCTTTGTTTGGTGGGTACATACCGGTTCTGTTACTTGCGGGTTATGCGTTACTCAGGGAAGATAATGAATGGATAAAAAAGACGGTTGTGAAGGCCGTAATACTGATGGTTTCGTTTTCCTTCCTTATTACAATCATCAATTTAATTCCAAGCCTGCTTTCCTGGATCAGTTCTATTGTGACATTGTTTGATGGTTCTTTTGATTATAGTGTTGTTAACACAATTATTGGTATTATCATAAAACCCATTGAGATTTTCAGAACTTGTTTATTCTTAATTCTCGGTGTAAAGTCACTGAAGCAGGGAACGATTGCAATTCCTTTTGTTGATAAACTGATTGAAAAGTATTATTGATGGTCGTGACACATTGTGTGCAAGATACCGGGGGCATAAGCCTGTTTACAATTTATAATTTAGCAGAATGCACAAAATAAGTTGGTTTCATTCCTATGCG
>JBJELZ010000115.1:0-10940 GCA_051879415.1 Lachnospiraceae bacterium | reverse complement strand
ATTTTCAGGGTTGCATTACTGTTTATTTGTCAAGGTTCTGTTCGTTGTCGCTCTTTGTGCGACTTGTATAGAATATCACTACTAATTCACATTGTCAACAAGTTTTTTTATTTTTTTTCAATTTTTTATCTCAATACAATTGTTTGTATTTTATCATGCATAACAAGCACATATCTTATGGCCGATCTGGTCGGAATCATTAATAAAACGGACTCCTCAAAATCTCCCTGATACTTTATATTTCCATTAACATGATAAATCATACAGCTTGACGCATTGTAAATGACAACATAATCTCCGGAAAAAAAGATGTCCTGATATTCCATATCAATAGGAACTGAACTTTTCAGATCTCCTGAAGAACTATAAATATCCATAAGGTATTTGGATTCACCGGTCTGGTTAAGATAGGTCAGTCCTATGTATTCATCCCCATAGTACACAGAGCGTATTTCTTCCTTTAAAAAGATATCCCCTGCATTGGTTGGTCTCTCAGCACCCTTATAAAACATCAGTCTGTCATTGGCAACAGCAAATGCCGTAGCATTATTCATAAAACCGACCAATGGCACAACTTCATTCTGATAATCATATCCGCCAACCAGATTATCTGTCTTATTTTGTCCGACTTCTCCAAAATTATAAAATGCCACTCTTGAGGTGAGAATACCATTATCCAGATATAAATAAGAAACCGCTACCAGCTTTCCATCGGAAGACAAACCTAAATCCAAGGGGTATCCGCTTTTTGACATCGTAGTCCGGAAGGTAGCCACTTCACTTCCGTCATAATAATACAACCGGATTGGGGTTACATCTCCGTCATCCAGGACAACCGCCACAACACCATTTCCGGATATTTCGATATTCTGAATCGGAAGATTGGTCTGAATACTGCCCAGCTCACCGGATTTATTAAATACATAAATCGTTCTTCCCACATAATCTGCAACTGCAACATAATCCCCATGGACTCTGACCATCGGATTCTGCATTTCATAGGGACAGCTCCAGACATCATTTCCCCGCTCATCCGTACAGCGGATACCATCCGCACTATAAGACAAAAAGCAGGTTCCATAGTTTAAAATATTGGAATTGTCCGTATGCTTCTGCTCTACTGTATTGATTACCTCATATCCTGTATAGGACTGATTCACATAAGATATGTAACACACCATAATGATCCCAACGATTAAAAGCAGAATCAGACAGGTGGTCAGAAAAACTCTCTGCTTATGAACTCTCACCAGCCGCCGGTAACGGGACTGGTCTACCAGTTTTTTATCTGTCTTGTTATTGTTTGACATTTAAACCAACATGCCCTTTCTCAGCCCGCATATTAAAACCTCAGGCTTTTTATTTCTACAGTATTCTATGGAAGTACAATTGTCTGACCATAAAATATGCTGTCCTGATCTTCAATCTGATTATATTCACAAACTGCAGGTACCCGTTCCACTGTACCATAATACCGTCTGCAAATATCAAAGAGAGTATCACCTTTTTCTATCCTGTACTCCAGAGGGAATGTCAATTCTGTGGATATGTCCTGACTTCCCGTTGTTTCCTGGGTACTTACACTTTCAGAGGCAGCCTCCTCCAACTCTGCTGTATCTTCTACAGTTTCCGGCACCTGCGTCGGCTGGGTAACTTCTGACTGCGTCTGTTCCACACCGGATTCATCAGGATACATCTGTTCTGCCGGCCCCGTCATTTCAGCCTGCCCTGTATCAGTACCTTCATCCACCACCGCCATTACATCAGTACCTGTCTGCAAATCAATGGTTTCTTCCGTGCCAGCCTGTCCACTGCTGACAGATAATTCACTGGTCTGCATGGCCGAAGTTCCATCGGCAGCTGTCTCACGATAATGATTCATAACAAGAATCCCGATTGCACTGATGATAATCAGACTTAAAAGCCCGCTGGCAGAAACCCAATTGGCAGACCGTTCCTGAATTCTGTCTTCTTTTTTATCATCCATGACCATACGGCATGTCCCCGCCACAAAATCAAGCGGCTCTTCTGAAAGACCGGTCTGTTCGCACTCATGCCATTCAACAAGAAAAGACTGCATCATATCATTTTTTTCATAATAGATATAATGCCCCTCCTGTAATGCAATACCTTCCTCATTATAGAAATAATATTCTGCGCCATCCCCATCCGTGCCAAGATCAATCATCACAGCTCCACGCCCCAGAAGATTTCCCATTCGGTTTTTCCTCTTAAATGCATCCGGAACCCGGACACTGTCACTATGTATCACTGCTATCCCGACTGAAGTCAGTTCCGAAAAATACTTTTCTTTGTTCTCATGAAAAGAAGATAACATCGCTTTGGTCGGTCCATTTTCGATGACATCATTAGGCGAACTCTGCAGAGCAGGGCGATCCTCTTCAAAAACGGCACCGGAAATGAAAACATATTTTGCATCTTTTTCAAATACGGTTCTGCCATATAAAGCTGCCACTCCAAAGCTTAGTTTCTCCTTCCTCGCCATCTGGTTCAGATAGGTAACGACATAATCCTCAATATATATAATTGCACTTTTATCAATGGTACCAATCTGCCTGACATTCTTTGGCAATCTTATCTGAGTGCATTCCTCCTGCAATACCTGTTCCACAAAATCCCCGCCTTTCTGCTTGACCAAATTATTCAGCGGCACACTCCACTGAACTTTTGTTCCAATATAGCACAGGCAGGGAACGTATTTTGTCAAATTATATGAATTGAATTCCGTCATTTCTCGCGTAGCGAGAAATTATCTCGTATGGCGAGAAAATTTCTTGCCATGCAAGAAATTACCAAAGGAATTTATAGACCGTTGTAGTATCATATGCCTTTCCGGGTCCGAATACCGGCTGTTCAAAATTCTTTTCTGCTGCACTATTGGGGAAATACTGTGTCTCCAGACAGAATCCTTTTCTCTTTCCGTTGCGGTAACCTTCTTTTCCTGTATTGGAGCCGATAAAGTTTCCGGCATAAAACTGAACACCCGGAAGATCTGTGTAAACTTCCATGGTACGCCCTGACTTTGTATCGCGGGCACATGCGATCTGTTTTAATTTTCCATTATATCCATCCACAACCCAGTTATGGTCATATCCACCGCAAATCTTGATCTGATCATATTCCTTCTTCCCAATCTCTTTTCCGATTGCTTTTTCTTTCGTAAAATCCATAGGTGTTCCCTTAACCGGCAGGATCTCACCTGTAGGAATTGCCAGCTTATCAACCGGAACAAATTCCGACGCATGTATCGTCAGCTTGGTCGCTTCAATAGAATCACTTTTAGGACCTGACAGATTAAAATAAGAATGATTGGTCATATTGATTACCGTATCCTTATCACTTTCGGCATGATAAGTAATCTTAAGTTCATTCTGATTGGTAAGCGTATAGGTAACACTGACACTCATATTACCGGGATGCCCCATCTCTCCGTCTTTTTTCTTCAAAGAGAATGTGACACTGTTCTTTCCTGCCTCTGCATCCCAGACTCTCTTGTGAAAGCCGTTCTTTAAATCAGTATGCAGATTGTTTACCTTACGGTCATTGACCGGAAGCTGATACTTCTTACCGCCCACAGAAAATTTTCCTTCTTTGGTCCGATTGGCAATCGGACCGATGGTGGAACCGAAACAGCTTCCATTGGCAAAATACATCCAGAGCTTATCATATCCCAATACAACATCTTCCACTTTTCCTTTTGCATTAGGAACATAAAGATTTTTCAGGATTGCACCAAAGGTCATTACCTTGGCAATCATGCCATTCTTGTTTTCAATGCTGTAGCAGTACACTTCTTTTCCGTCTCTTGTTGTTCCAAATAATTCCTTCGTTACCGACATGACATTTACCTCATTTCTTCTATATATATTATGTCAACTTGCAACTCTATATCTTAAAGTTCTGTTCTGCCTTCCAATGCCCTAAGTAAAGTTACTTCGTCAATGTATTCCAGATCTCCTCCTACCGGCACACCGGATGCAATTCTGGTTACTTTAATTCCTGCCGGCTTAATCAGCTTACTGATATACATTGCTGTCGTTTCCCCCTCCAGGCTGGAATTGGTTGCAATGATCACTTCCTCCACATCACCCTTTAAGCGTTCAATCAGTTCCTTCAGCTTAATATCAGAAGGGCCGATACCGTTCATGGGAGAAATCGCCCCATGCAGGACATGATAAACACCTTCATACTTATTGGTCTTTTCATAGGCAATCAGATCCCGCGGATTCTCGACTACCATAATCATCTTATGATTGCGCTTTGGATTGGCACATACCGGACAAACCTCCTGATCCGTCAAAGTATAGCATTCCTTACAATACTTTGCCGTCTCCTTTGCTGTAATGATTGCATCAGAAAGCCGTTTTACCCTGTCATGGGGCAGGTTAATAATATGAAATGCCATCCGCTGTGCTGATTTACTGCCAATTCCCGGCAAAGCCGCAAGCTCTTCAATCAGTTTATTAATATCTCCACTGTAAAATTCCATTAGAAAGGAAGACCTCCCAGATTCATGCCACCGGTCATCTTGCTCATCATCTCGCTGTTGGCTTCCTCTGCCTGCTTCAGTGCCTCATTGACTGCTGCCACAATCATATCCTGTAGTGTTTCTATATCATCCGGATCAACTGCCTCTTCGGAAAGAACAACCTTTGTCACTTCCTTAGAACCCGTAACGGTTACTTCCACTGCACCTCCGCCTACTTTTGCTGTAAATTCTTTTGATTCCAGTTCCTTCTGGTTCTCCTCCATCTGACGCTGCATTCTCTGTGCCTGCTTCATCAGATTGTTCATATTCCCCGGCATTCCGCCTCCCGGAAATCCACCTCTTCTTGCCATGTTACATACCATTCCTTTCTTTTCTTTTATTCTTACTTTCTTTATTTCAGCCAAAATTTAGCCAATCTCTTTTACCTTGGTTTTCAAAAATGCAATCAATTCATCTGACATCTTGCTTTTATCAACCACAGTTCCCTGATTATTACCTAACATCAAAGCAAACACATGATCCGACTCCAAAATACCATATAATTTATCATATTCCACTTTGTTCGTTCCATTCTCAGAAACAGTCTCAAAATATGTATCATAAAAATCAATGTGATGCTGCAAATTATGATATACCGTGTTGCTTTCCCAGCTGCTTTTTATCTGATCATTCGCACCCTTTTTAATTATCATTGCATAGATCGGTGCTGCAATCAGCAGGATTCCCGCTATAATATATCTGTGAAACAAAACGCATACGATCGCTATGGATAATACAACTCCTATTATTGTTATAACAAGTTTTTTATACGATTTTAATTTATAATAGGCACACCATGCGTATTCATAATAAAGTTCTTTTGTATATGTTTGTTCTATTGAAAATAATGGCATATACAGTTCTCCTTTTTTATTTATCCTTTATTCACGAAAATCGAATTTTACCTCTTTTTTCTATTCTGTTTCTATGTTCATATGAACTACTTTCTGCAGATCAACATACTGATCTGCAAATTCCCGTGCCTTGTCATAATCCCGGATCTCTATCTTAATTTCTTTTCCGCAGTATTCTGCCAGAAGGTTTTTAATCTCTTCCAGCTTTTCCGGCCGGTTCAGCTGATTGGATTGGATCTTGTCTTCAAAGCATAAAAGCAGCTGATTATCCGAGCCCAATGACAGCTCTGCCTTTGACAAAAGTGTCTTAATCAGTCCATCTGCCATTCCGACTACGGTAGGCCATTCCCGGACAATTTTCTGAATATCCTCGGGAATTGCCTGAGGCAAAGGCTGTGGTGCATTTGGGGTCTGATTGCCCGACATCCGGTTTCCATCCGCCATCTGACTGACCTTGACCGTCACACCTTCCTCCACCTTCTTTTCCAGAACACGAACACGGTCCAACACTGCCTCCTGATCTGTATCCATCTGCGGACGGCAGAGTTTTACAAGCGTCATCTCTATCATGATACGTTTCTGTGTCGCATACCGCAGACGCCCTGACAATTCTGAAAAAATATTAATATAACGGAAAATCTGATCCATCTCCATCATTTCCGCTTCCTCAACCAGACGATTGAGATTTTCCGTGGAAACATCAAGCACATCTTCCGCACCTTCTGCTCCGGAAGCCTTTAACAGCATCAGGTTTCTGAGATACCATGTAAAATCTGTTACAAACTGACCCAGTTCCCGTCCCTGCATCACAATCTGTTCCAGCAGTTCAATGCAGGCAATAATATCATCCTGCATCATCTTACGAAGCAGTGAGCTGAATACTTCTGTATCCATTGCTCCCAGTACATCCAGTGCCATATCATAGGTCAGTTCTTTTCCATAATTGAAAGCAACACACTGATCTAAGAGACTAAGGGCATCACGCATGGAACCGTCCCCTGCCTTCGCAATATATCTTAATGCCTTATCCTCTACCGGAATCTTTTCGATATCAGATAATTCCCGAAGTCTTTTTGCAATTGTTTCAATAGAAATTCTCTTAAAATCATAGCGCTGGCATCTGGACAGAATCGTAACCGGAATTTTATGCATCTCCGTTGTTGCGAGAATAAAGATGACATAAGAAGGCGGTTCCTCAAGTGTCTTTAACAGTGCATTAAATGCCCCTGTAGACAGCATATGAACTTCATCGATAATATAAACCTTATATTTTGCATCCACCGGAGAATAGGATACTTCCTCAACAATCTCACGAATGTTGTCAACACCATTATTGGAGGCTGCATCAATCTCAATCACATTCATGCTGTTGCCGGAGGCAATCGCCTTACAGGAGGGACATTCCCCACAGGGATTCCCGTCCTTGGGATTCTCACAGTTTACGGAACGGGCAAAAATCTTTGCAATCGTTGTCTTACCGGTTCCTCTGGTTCCACAGAACAGATAGGCATGTCCGATCCGTCCTGTGGTAATCTGATTTTTTAATGTTGTAACAATGTGTTCCTGTCCCTTAACATCCTCAAATACTGCAGGACGGAACTTTCTGTATAACGCTGTATATGACATAACCTGAATTAATCTCCAAAACAGATTCCAAGAAGCTTTGCCTCCTGAACAATCGTTGCCTCAGGGGGTACTGTCTTAAGTTTGCCCGCTACATCTTCCAGAGGAACTCTGACAATCTCCCTGTTCTTATACCCTACCATGAATCCGTATTCATTTTCCAAAATCAACTTACCTGCTTCAGAACCAAGTCGGGAAGCAAATACCCTGTCATAAGGGCAGGGAGAGCCGCCTCGCTGCATATGACCGGGAACCGTAACGCGAACCTCCATACCTGTCTTTTTCGTAATCTGTTCTGCCAGTTCATAGGATACGCTGGGGTGTTTCATTTTCTCAAGCTTCTTCTTATACTCTTTCTTATCCAGCTTTGCATCCTCATCGGAAATAGCGCCCTCCGCTACCGCAATGATGGTAAATCTGCTGCCGGACTGCTCACGCTTCTTAATCGCATCAATTACCTTGTTGAGTTTATACGGAATCTCAGGAATCAGAATAATATCGGCACCACTGGCCATACCTGCATTCAGGGTCAGCCATCCTGTCTTATGTCCCATGACCTCTACAATAAATACGCGTCCATGGGAATCTGCCGTAGTATGGATACGGTCAATGACATCTGTTGCAATATCTACAGCACTCTGGAATCCGAAAGTCATATCCGTTCCCCAGAGATCATTGTCAATGGTCTTTGGAAGTGTAATAATATTCAATCCTTCCTTACGAAGCAGGTTCGCTGTCTTATGAGTACCATTGCCTCCAAGAATCACCAGACAGTCCAGATTCAGCTTATGGTACGTATGCTTCATTGCCTCAACCTTGTCCAGTCCGTTCTCATCCGGATCTGTAATGGTCTTAAACGGTGTTCTGGAGCTTCCAAGAATTGTCCCGCCTTTTGTTAAAATGCCTGAGAAATCTTCACTGGTAAGCATTCTGAATTTACTGTAAATCAGCCCCTTGTAACCCGACAAAAATCCAAAAATCTCGACCTCTTCCTTGCTGTTGTACAGCGTCTTGACAACTCCTCTCATTGCTGCATTCAGCGCCTGACAGTCACCGCCGCTGGTAAGCATACCGATTCTCTTCATACTCCATACCTCCTGCTCTTTCATCCTGATTGTATCATTTTATCCAATTTGTCAAAAAACAGACAAGAATAGTATACCACATTTTCCCCTTATGTAACAAGTTGTATCGGACGGATTGAAAAAAGTTTCTGTGCTTTCATAAATGTTACAACAATTTAAAAATCCTTCTTGAAATGCCCCGGCATTTCCCGTATAATCGATAACGTGTGATGCATTTTCTTGTAGAATGCAATGCTCCGGAGATGTACCCAAGTGGCTGAAGGGTCCAGATTCGAAATCTGGTAGGTCGGTCCGCCGGCGCGAGGGTTCAAATCCCTCCATCTCCGTAAAAAGCCTGCAGGCAGTGATCTGCCTACAGGCTTTCCTTTTCTCCGGAAAAATCAAACGGCGGAATAAAACTTTCCTTCGCTGTTTCTCCCTCCTGTATAAATCCATGCTCCACTCCAAGGGAAAGTGCATAATCCACCAGCTTATCATACTCCCGTTTTGTCACACGTCTGCTTAACTCCGAATCTTCTGCTACCTGTTTCATGGGCGTATACTGATTCATCAGACTAAGATAGACCTGATCGCCATAGGTCTCATACACATACTTTACAACTGCTTTGGCATTCTCCACATGATTTGGCAGAAGCAGATGCCTGACGATCACTCCTCTTTGCATCATTCCATCACTGTCAAACACCGCCTCCGGACACTGGCTGACCATTTCCTCAAGTGCTTCCTTGATAACCTCCGGGTAATCCCCTGCATGGGACAACCGCTCTGCCAGTTTGGCATCCATATATTTAAAATCTGTAAGATAAATATCCACCAGACCATTTAACATACGCAAAGTCTCTGCTTTCTCATAACCGCTGCAATTATATACAACCGGAACGGAAAGCCCCTGCTCTTTGGCAAGCTTAAGTGCTTCTATAATCTGTAACGTATAATGAGTCGGCGTAACCAGATTAATATTTGCCGCCTTTTTTCTCTCTAATTCCAGAAAAATCCCTGCAAGATCTTTCGACGTAACGTACTTCTCTTTCTCATTCTGCTGTCCTCTCCCTTTACCGGTATGTGCAATCTGCACATTCTGACAGTAGACGCATCGCAACGGACATCCCACAAAAAAGACGGTTCCTGAGCCATTCTCACCTGAAATACAGGGCTCTTCCCACATATGAAGTGCAGCCCGGGCAATCATAATATCATTTGTCATTCCACAAACTCCACACTGTCCATGTGCTCTGTCAGCATGGCAATCCCGCGGACATATGGTGCATAAATTCTGATTCATTTATTCTTCTATTTCCTTACATTGTTTTAACAGATTCCGGTAGCTTAAGTCGATGGCAAATGCCCCCAAAGGTGCCGTTATCACAATCGCAAGAACTGCAACGGTCAGTACGATGTTTCCGCAGGAAAGCCCCATGCTTAACGGAATTCCCCCAATGGCAGCCTGCACTGTTGCCTTCGGCGTATATGCCATCATCGTAAAAAGACGTTCCTTTGCATTAAGCTTTGTGCCGATCAGACATACAAATACACCAAGCATTCGGCATACAAGGGCTCCTAAAATAACAAGCAGCGCACCGATTCCTACATTTCTAAGATACTCTATGTTGACTGTCGCTCCTACCAGAACAAACAGAAATACCTCCGCAGCCACCCATAATTTATTATATTTTGCTGAAAGACGCTTTGCAACCGGCTCCCGGTATCTTTGCAGTGCAATACCGATAAACATTATGGCAATCAGTGCAGAAAACGTAATCGATGTTGGAAGAGCCTCTTCTGCAACAACAAGCAGGAATGAAACAGAAAGAAGCAGCAGTACTTTGATCGTATCTCTGATATGAACCCTTGAAAAATACCACGAAAGAAGATATCCTGTTACAAGTCCCACAACGATACCCAATAGAATTGAAACCGGAATATTGATAAAGCGAAGAACCGATACCTCTTCCCCCTGCATCAGGCCTGTAAACGTTGAAAACAATACAATGACATATACATCGTCCACAGATGCCCCTGCCAGAATCAGCTGAGGGATTCCCTTTTCGGTACCATATCCCTCCTCCATTAATTTTACCATACGCGGAACAACAACAGCCGGGGAAACCGCCGCAAGAACAGCTCCCATAACAGCTGCCTCCAGCGTACTGATTCCCAAAAGACGCGGTGCCAATAAAATCATCCCTGCAAGTTCAAAACTGGCAGGGACAAAACACATCATAACCGCCGGTCTTCCTATCTTCTTTAATCCTGACAGATCAAGTCCAAGTCCGGCTCTGGTCAATATGATAATTAATGCGATCTTCCTAAGGTCTGCAGAAATCGCCAGAATCGACGGGTCAATCCATCCAAGTACATAAGGGCCTAACACAATTCCGGTCACCAGCATTCCAAGCAGGCTCGGCAATCTGCATTTTTGGCACACCCATCCCAGTGCCATTCCAACGATTAAAATCAATGCAATACTGAATAACATATCCATTCCCCTTTATTGTGTTTTATTTTTGTAAGCCGTTTATCCAAAAAGTGTTCAAGGTCCGAACCAAGCTCATTTTGCATTTTTTATTGTTCTTTGGGCATAATTATGCTATAATTACGTCCAAAGAAAGGAGTGAAGCACTATGCCACTTATTATGCCTATTAAGGAATTACGCAATACAAACGAGATTTCTAATATCGCACACAAGGAACAGGAGCCTATTTTTATTACCAAAAATGGATATAGCGATTTGGTTGTGATGAGTAGTGAATTATATGATAAATTTGCAAAAATAAATCGCATCGACCAAGCAATCTTCGAATCCGAGCAAGAAATTGCTAACGGAGCAG